>JBBRKX010000571.1:0-4382 GCA_038231675.1 Chthonomonadales bacterium
AAATCCATGTGGGCACCTTCCTTTCTTGTTAACTGAAAGGTACCCAATGGGGCAGCCAAAGTTTATCTTCGGCTGCTCTGTAGTCTAAACGTCAATTAGGTAGAGACTGTACGAGAAGAGACCGATCTGCACCAACCCTTTCCTACGAAAAAAGCGCAGCAACAGTGAATTTCGTCCCTGCTGGAATTGATAAGCACATCCGACGAGCAGGCACATCGTTGCTGCTCCAGCCAGCGCATCCGGCGGAGCAGCATAGCCGTGCCACTTCTTGATAGTGACTATCAGCCCAAGCGTACAGAGGAGCGACAGGAGCAGCCACGGCATTTTGTCGAGGAGCGACGCCGCACCCGAATGTCGAGAAAACGACAGAGCGGCACCCATCATTCCCATGGCGAATAGCCCGATGTACCAGGGATAAGCGCCATCTCCGACATTAAACAGAAGATGTGGTGCAAGGCCGAGTCCGAACCCCACAATAACAGCCGTCACGCTGCCAAATCGTTTCCAGACCGGCAGCAGCAAGAGGGGAAACAGAAAGTAGATCTGCCACTCTGTTGCCACGCTCCACATCGGCCCGTTGATCTTGAAGGTCCAGGGTGTCAGGTTATGCACCAGGAGCAGGTGCGTCCAGATGGCGTTGGGCTCCCATGCCGGAAAATCCGCCTCAATCCGCGTCCCTTGGGGATGATGCAAGGCAGGAACGATTGCGAACAACAACAGAGAAATCGCCAGCGCGATATAGTACGGAGGCAGGATACGCCGTGCCCGCCGCTGGATATAGCGTCCAAAGCCGCCCTTGAGTTGTCCCGTTCCTGAGCGAACAACCGGCAGCATCAGGGAATAGCCGGACAGCACGATAAAGACCGCTACGCCGTAGTGACCGAGTTCCAGCCAACTTGTCAGCGACAAGAGACGAGGTGGCAGCGCAGCGTGGTCGAGCACCGTATAGGTCGTCTCCTGGTGCATGTGATGCAGCACGACAAAGAGAGCCGCCAGGCCGCGCAGACCGTCCAAAAAATCCAACCGTAAATTTTCACTGTGCACCTCGACAGGCGCGGTCACCTCAATATTGGGCGTAGGCATTATGCTCCTTGAATCTTCAATTCCAGGTAATTTCGCTATAGTTATCAGGGGTGAAGAAGAAGGCGTCACCTCGCCGATCCGAAAGCTAACGAACCCCTTCTCTTCCAGCCGTTCCAGAGTCGTGTATAATGCGCCGACTAAGGTGGCAAATATAAGACGCTTACCCTGAACACGGGATCGGAATGCCGGTCGTCAGGCTAATCCGATGCTCAGTCGGCTGCCGCCACCACCGCCCATCGCTGGAGCGGAATAGACCACCGTCAGCGGTGCTGACTGCACGGACTTGTTGTTGAAGGGATCTTGCGCCTGCACGGCGTAGGTATGCGTCGATCCGTCCGTAGCGACCGTCTCCGAAAACGAAATCGCTCCCGCCGCCGTCGTCGCGATCATCACCCCATCTCGGAAGATATTGTAGACCAGAGTGTTCGACGCGTTATCGGGGTCCGTCGAAGCCGCCCACGTCACCGTGATCGCCACAAAGGCGCTGTAGTTCTGCGCCAACCCTCCCGGAACGGTCGGAGCCGTCGTATCCAGCAGCGCCGACAGAGGCGCGTAGAGGTGGGCCGCATCCACCGCCTGCCCGGTTGGATTCTCGTGCAGTTGGTCGCCGCTGTAGTTGGTGGGGTCGAAAGCCCCTCCCACCATCCACGCCGCTCCCGCCAACTGCCATGCCTCCGTATCGATATAGGAGAGCTTTGTATCCCCGCCCGCCGTCCGCGCATCCACCACGCCCTTGACACCTGTCCCTGCCGTGCCGTTGCCGATATTGAAAGGGTGCAGAGAGGCGAACGTCTGCCCGCCATACGTGGTCGGCTTGATCCCCTCGACCAGAAACGCAACGCCGGGCAGTTTGCTGCGTGCCGTCGTCAGACCGGTACTGTAGGCCGCACTGAAAGTCGCGACGGTCTCTGCCGCGAACACATCGTTGATGCCGAAATCGAAGATCACACCGACAGGCGAGCCGGAGGGCAGCGAGGAGAGCATATTCCAGTAGGCGCCTGCATTCCAGTCCGTCACCTTGCTCCCGCCGATGCCTCCATTGACGACCTGACAGTTGAAGTGCTGGCTCAGGCGCTCCATCACCCCGAGATCGACCCGTCCGGGTAAAGCGCCGTTCGTGCCTGCCAACCCCGCCATTCGGCTATCGCCCAGGCCGACGAACTTCAGTGGCCGCACCAGACCGGAGGCTGCGGTATCGATTCCGGTCCCTCCGCTGGTCATGATCGCCGCCAACACCGTGGAACCGGGGTTTGCCGCCGTAATCTCATAAAGAGCTTCGGTGGTGGCGTCCAGGCCGGACGCGAGCGTCAACCAGTTGTCAAACACGTTCGTGCCGTTATCGATGACCGTCTGCCCGACGTCCAGGAGTACTCCCGAACTTCCGTCAGCGGGAAGACGGTTAAGATGCCAACTCGTATTGTTGTGGTACACAAGGATCGAGATTGCCGTGCAGGTCGCCTTGAAGCGTATCTTGGTCGAATTGACAATGAAGCCGCCAATGGCCGACTTGACCGCACTATAGCCGCTCGTCGTGACTGCCGTATACCCTCCCTCAATGCCCACATAGGAGGGCAGTGCTCCGATCTGCGTAATCGGACCGTAGTTTACCGGAAGGGCCAGTGCAGGTGTTCCCAGCGCCGTCACCTTTAGCAGCGCATCTGCGTCCAGTAAATCGTTTCCCGAGCCAACCATTCGAATCCGCATCCACGTTTGTACATCGACTCCGCCGCCGCGCCCGGTAAATAGAGGCAGGTCTACATTATGCTGATAGGCTCCCGCAGACGTGGAGAGAGTCGTCGTGCTCGCCCCGCTGCCGTCCACATTGGAAACGGTAACAACAATGTCGTTAGTTCCGCCGGTATAATAGGATGGCAGAAAACAGTCGGTTCCTGTGACAACGGTGTTAATCCACGTATAGGCACCGGAGCACGTCAACTTGCGACTCCCCCCCGGAAGAGTGCCACCGAGCGTCAGTCCTATCGTAGCGATGCCTGGATTCTCAATAGCAAACGTGGTCGTAGACATTTACAGTTCTCCTTGTGGTATTCTAAAGGCATGAAATGGGAGGGAAGCCATGCTCGAAAAGCTAGTGCGCTTGTACGGTCGTCGGCTAATACAAAGACAAATCGAGTTGGATCTCCACGCCCGTCATGTCTACTGGGACGAACCCTGTCCCATGTCAAATCAAGAAATACGAGAATTGGCTTGTGCCGTTGAAGCCCGATATTACTTGCTTTACTTGGCTCCGGAGGAGGCGTCCATGTCCGACTCCCCTTCATCAAACGTTCTTACACAATATGGAAATTCTGGGTAATTCCCACTTCATATCACAACAAAGGTAATTCCGCTTAGGGCAATCTTCTCCGTGAGCCAGCCTATTCATGAGGTTCAAGAAGACGTTGCCTCTGCCTGCAAGCCTCACGACGTCGCATAGGAGTCATCGGTGCTTTTCAATTCTTGGACTTTTGTGCCCTTCATCCTCATCGTCCTGTCGCTTTACTATATCCTGCCGTTCCGCTGGCAAAATCGCATGCTTCTCACAGCGAGTTGCATTTTCTATGGGTGGTGGGACTGGCGCTTCCTGATCTTGCTTCTTGTCTCCACTTCCATCGACTTCGTCGTAGGGTTTAAAATCCACCAATCGGAATCCCCCGAGGTGCGGAAACGTCTGCTTATCCTGAGCATGTCGGCGAACCTCGGGATCCTGGGCTTTTTCAAGTATTTCAACTTCTTCCTGGCCAGCACCACGCACCTTCTGCAGGCGCTCCATGTTCCGGTTAGTGACCTCCATCTGAACGTCTTACTGCCCATTGGGATCTCTTTTTATACATTCCATGCGATGAGCTATACGATTGACATATATAGGCGGAAGCTGGTGCCTATCACAAGCTTCCCGGACTATATGCTGTTCGTCTTGTACTTTCCGCAGTTGGTAGCTGGCCCCATTGCTAGGGCCTCTATTCTGATTCCGCAGGTCACACATCCCCGCAAGGTAACTCGCGATCAGATCGCTGAAGGAATCTGGCTTACGTTTTGGGGACTGTTCAAGAAGATGATCATCGCGGACAATTTGGCTCCGCTGGCTAATAAAGTTTTTGAGTCCGCACATGCCCCGTCCGGAGCCCAATGCCTGATCGCCATCTACGCCTTTGCATTCCAGATCTACTGCGACTTCAGCGGGTACACCGTCATCGCGCGCGGTCTGGGGTAGCTGTTGGGGTTGGTGCTCTCCCTGTACTTGTTCCTGGGGTTGTTGGGTGTGTTGGGGGGGGTTTTGTGGTGGGGGTGGGTTTTGTGCG
>JBBRKX010000572.1:0-4375 GCA_038231675.1 Chthonomonadales bacterium
TATTGTTACGGCTGTCCTAAATCCACGCGGCCGATACTCTCCACCAATTCCAGGTCAAAGTTAGCGGCGGTAAGCGGATTGAACGCCTGCGGAAAGCCCGGCCCGTCATCGCAGACTTCGAGCGTAACCTCTTTCTCTGCGAGCGCCAGATGCAATTCCACTTTGCGTCCGCCGTGCTTGACCGCATTACTGATCAGTTCATTGATCAGCATTGCCAGCGACAGTCCCTGCTTGACGGGAAGATTTACCTCGTCTACACGCCAGCGAATGCGCTGCTCCCCGACAATCTTCTGCATCATAGGCAGCAGTTTAAGCAGCGTGGACTTCGCGGAAACAACGGGGGCGACTCCCACCTCTTTGACATCCGCGATGAGCATTTCATGAATGGTAGCCAGCGTGCTGATATGCATCCTGACCTGCGTTAGTTCCTGAATCGGGACTGTTGCTTCATGCGACATGACCTGAATATCCAGCAGGGCGGCAATGGATTGCAGGTTATTCTTGACGCGGTGATCGGTTTCGCGCATGGCCTGCTCCAGCCGCCGGTTTCGTGTCTCGATTTGCGCTGTGTGCTGTCCCGTCAATGCTTCCGCGCGCTTACGATGGGTGATGTCCTGGCCGATCCCGATGCTGGTTCCGTCCGAGAGCCGCACGGTTGCCCCGGAGAGATCGAGAAGACGCCCGTCTTTGACCGTCACCTTGAAATCGCGCCAGCCAGAAGTTGGATTTTCTAAAGAAAGCGCTCCATCTTCTCGTTCCTCTAAAAGGGAGGGATAAAAGGCATCTATGCGCTTAAGGTCATGCATCTCCTCAAGCGTCCAGCCCAGAACGCGCGTCCACTCACGGTTGACCCATTTGAACTGCTGTTTCTCATCCAGAAAGGTGACAATCACAGGAATGTGATCGAAAAGGGTTTGAAGTATCTCCTGCTGCTCCTGACGGGTCTGCTCGCTTTTACGACGCTCGGTAACATCCCGGAAGATAAGCACTACGCCAATGAGATCGCCGGATTTATCACGTATAGGCGAGCCGCTGTCATCAATGTTGTGTTCGGTTCCATCGCGGGCAATCAAGAATGTGTGGTTGGCGAGGCCGGAGATAATCCCGTCGCGAATAACTTTGGTGACCGGGCTTTCCGTCTCCATGCGCCTACTCTCATTGACAATCCGAAATACTTCGCGGCAGTCCGTTCCCTGCGCCTCTTCCTCGCTCCATCCCATAAGTTTGACGGCGACCAGGTTCATAAAGACAATTATTCCGAGGACATCAGTGGCAATGACGGCATCTCCAATACTCTGCAAGGCCGTAAACAGCCACTCCTCGCTTTCCCCGATGGCCCGCGGCGAGCGGGCGTGCTTGCGTTCCTGCTGCTTGGTTTCGTTGGGTTCCGGCTTGCCATCCATAATGTTAGTGCTAACTTTCTGGCTTTCGCATGCAAACGCGTAAAACATTCCTGTTACGCACAAAAACCCCTATCTCAGTAGCGCGAATGCAAAATGCGCGAGAGATAGAGGAGTTATCCTCAAGCGTATTTGATGGCTATAACCCTGGGTATACATTACTGTGAATCAATATTTGGAGTATACCCCTGTTCTTCTTAAAACAGGGATTTATTTATCCGACGCCGTTGCCACGAAATTGACGCTTTTTGACGCTTATAACCAATTACAGAAATAAAAGTTAGCCTGTACTACTTTGATTGCAATTGTTGGAACTATCTCACAGATCATAACGAATGTTAAATGAGTCACTCCAATGCAAACAACGTCATAAGCACTTTTTCATTGCTGCCCGGTCTTGCAATGCCGCTGCGTCGTAAAGCCCTTTTTACAGTAGGAGAGTTATCTGTTTTGAATCCAATATTTCTTATCGCAATCGTGCCTGCGGCGCTGCTTGGGCTGTTCGCGCTGGTCGTCAAGAGCTTGCTTCGCAATGTTGATGCGGGAGCTATCCGCCTGGTAAGCTGGCTCGGCGGCGAGGCCAAAACTTTTCGTGGCCCCTGCAAAGCGCTGGTGATTCCGCTATTGACGGTCAGCGCCGTCGTGCCCGCCCAGGCAATTACCATAGATATCGAAATCACCGACCAGACGGCGGATATTGATAGTGAGGGACAGCCTGCCCCCGTCAAGGTTACGGTGCGTGCCTCGGCTATCGTCAGCGTTGGCGACGACAATATTATGGTGAACACGGCTGCAAACAAATTCTTCTCAAAGACTCCGGCGGAGCAGCTTACTACACTGACGGATGTACTCTCTTCTGCGGGACGCCGCGCCGTCAACCTGCTGAAGCATGACCAGTTGTTCAATGTCCGCAGCAATGCCGCGCCTACTGCGTCGGCGCTTGTCCGGCAGAACGCTCCGAATGAGCTTATGGTTATAACCGGCCCTGCGGATGACGACGAACTGGCAATGATTATCAAAGACGCCTGCTCACGCGAGCTCCTCGACCTCGGTCTCTCCTTTAACAGTCTAAACATCAAAGCCGTGTTGAGTGAAGTTGCTAATGCGCGACGTCGCGAATCGGCAGCCCGCGCCAAAGCGAGCGCTGACGTTGTGCAGGCTCAGGAAGAGCAGCGCGCTCGTGTCGCCCAACTGGAAGCGCAGCAGAAAGTCAACGATCAGGAAAAGAACCTGAATATGCAGATCGCCTCGAACGGCGCATCTATTGCTCGCGCCGAGGCCGAGAAGCAGGCTGCGGTTCGGCAGCAGCGGGAAGCAGAACTTGCGGCCAGCCAGATCACACAGGCGCGCGCCGATGCCGAGCAGAACGTTATTCAGCAGGAGGCGGAAGGTAAGGCGCAGGCTGCCAGAATTCGCGCTATCGCTGAGGCCGAGGCGTCCGCAATTCGCATGAAGGCGGAGGCGCTCATGGCGTCCGGGCAGGCGTATTTGGATTTACGGCGTCTGGAGATGGCTCCTGCGCTGACCAAGGAAGTCGCCTCGGCGCTTTCCAACGGCCAGTTTGTCAACTTCGGCACATCCGGCGAGGGTGGACACAGCGCGGCAGCCTCTGGGGCAGCGGATGTAATAAGCGTCGTACAAAAGTTAATGGCCGCGCAGGTAATTAGCCCGCCTGACATCCTGCATACAGCCTCGAAGCGAAACGGCGTCGCCCTGATTACGGCATGAAAAATAAGCGCCTTTGATATCCCAGCGATCCCCCTATGCGCGCAGGACAGGAGGAAGGAAACCTGGGTTCGGGAAGACTGAAGGTACTGGAAACCGCATTCTTATAGTTAAAATGGATAGCCTCCATGTTGCTGGATCATGCTTCTTTATGATTCGATTCATATGCACATAGATGAAGTTCAAACAGGGGGTCGTGACCCAATGTCCGAGCACGCGAGGCTTGATGTGCTCTCGCTGCATAAACTGAGTGTGTGCATGTAAGCCACCCTTTGTGACTTTATGGAACATTTGCTTCAACTGCTAAGTCTTGATCTGTACGTGAGCGGTCTGTGATACTCATCAAATCGGACACCGCCGCGGATTTCGATTTCAGGGTAGGACCACCCTGACTGACCCAGCATGAACTGTAAACAGATCTAAACAGCCAGCAGAAGTGTGAAAGTCAGTAACAAGGAGATTCGTTATGGCAAATTTACTTTGGACAGTCATCGTTGTACTTTTTGTTTTATGGTTGCTTGGCTTCGTTTTGCATTTTGGAGGCCCACTCATCCATATCGTACTGGTGGTCGCCGTCGCTATTCTGGTTTTCAATCTTGTGACTAAAGGCAAAGCCACTCTCTAAATCGGAAAAACAGGAGTAACGGGCGCTCCGCCTTCGGGTCGGTACTCACAGAAAATTTCACCTTGCAGCTCCACGCGACTCATACTCTCAAGCAGTTCCAGCCCGAAATGCGAATCGGTGCGTGGATCGAAGCCTGCAGGAAAACCCGGACCATCGTCGCATACGGCGAGAAGTATTGTCTTGCCCTATGCGACGATCTTTAGCTCTATAGTCTTTGCGCCGTGTTTAACTGATGAGAGATATGAAGGAGACAACAATGGACAAACACAACAAGCATCATAAAAATAAAGGTAAGAGCGCAGAAAAGCCCTCTATTTCTGCGGAAATCCCTGCATCAATTCCAGAACCCGTCGGCGCTAAACCGAAGGCCGGAACGAATACAGGGGGCAAATCCAAATCCGGGGTGGAAACCAAACGCGCCGATTAGTATGCTGTTTTGAAGCAAGAACTGCCCCTCTTCCGAATCATCGGAAGAGGGGCAGTTTTTTGTACGCCGGGCATGTGCCCGTTCTCGGAGGTGCAAGTCCTCTGCGGGGGAGGGAACCCCCACCGCTAAGCGAAGGCAAGGGCGTCTCCGTGAGGAGGGGTCTGAAGGAAGCCGGAGCCACAGCGACGACCTGATGAA
>JBBRKX010000573.1:0-4370 GCA_038231675.1 Chthonomonadales bacterium
GAAGTTCACTCTGCCTACTGCTTCCCCACAGAGCGGACGATGCATGATGCTGCCATAGTTATCTGACTTCGGATCATTCGACCGCTCCCAGACCCATACCGTTGTGGCGCTTTCTCCATGGATGGCGCCCTGCCATAACGCGGAGTAAACCTGCTCGGGAGGAATATAACTTGTGTCCCGATCGACGATTACATGATTTTCGGAATTGAAAACGGGCGCATCTTTCGTCGCACGCTGAAGGTCGTAACTGATCGCGTTCTGCTGCCAGTCCTGGGCGAAATCGCCGGCCCCATGCGTGTAAAAGGCCACGCTGTCGTTCCCATTGATGTCGCTCAAGCCCCCGAACAGCGTTGGATCCACTCCGTACCGTACATCATTTGGATTTGCCTGCGTCCATGTCATCGCCTTGGCATGAACCGGCAGATCAGGCGCTGCCGCATGGACGGCATCGGCAAGCATTTTGTGCCACCCGGCAAACTCTTCCTGATTGAAGCGAATGTACTCCATCCAGAGCGAACCGAGCGGCGGCGGCGCAAAGGGATTGGGCAAGGGTACGGCCTCAAGTTGGTCATACTGCGTCTGCCATTGCGTGTTCAGTGCGGCGACGGAACCGTAACGCTTGTCCAGCCAGGCGCGCCAATCTCGTGTATAGGCTTCCGAGGGCTCCTGCAAGTTGACGGGTTCGTTGGAAAGGCAGATGCTGTGCAGGGCGGGATATGCCTTTAATGGCGGGATCAGGTGAGCTATGTAGCGTTTGAGGAATGCGCGGCTTTCGGGCGCAAACAGATCATACTGTAAAAAACCCTCGCGCTTCGTCTTTAAATGCGGATATTTTGTCGGCATCCACTCGGGCATATAATGTGGGCTGATCAGTAAACAGACCGCAACGCCCGCTTTCTGGGCGCGAGTCAAAACTTGTTGAAGCGCGTGAATCGGGGCGTCATCGATTTCATCCTCGCGCGGGAAAAGAGCGTTCGGGCCGATCTCGATCTGTATGATGTTCGTGCCATAAGCGGGAAATTTCTCGATATCCGCGATGACCTGGTTAAAGTGACCGTATCCGGTGAAGAAGACGGGCCGGATCTCTTCTTTCGGCCTGCCTGGCGTTCGCGTCGCCGCCAGAAACGCGCTACTCTGAATGATCGGGCGAGCGCGTCCAGTCCAGCGTGGGACGGATGCGAAGGTGCCTCTGTGCGCAACGGCTTCGCGCAATTCCTTTTCAACCCGAACCTGCATACGCTCCATGTCTCCGATCTGCATGAGAGCGCGCCGGATTTCCCCATGCCGGATGTCGTCTGCGGCGTAGCCCGTGAAGTTGTCAAGCACGGTGCATGTCGCTTGCGGATAGGAGGTATCCTGCCCCTGCGCTCGGACGCGTGCCATCAGGGCGTGGAGTCGTGGAAGGGTTTTGTTGAGCAAAGTCAAACGCACTGCCGCGCTGGACGCAGAGTAAAAGCGGATTCCGGTCTGAGTTTTGGCGGTTTCCCCACCATTTTGCAGCACTTGCAGTGTCAGATGCCGTGGCGCGTCGCTTGTTGATCGCGCCACGCCTTCGATCTCGATGCGCCAGGTCCCGGGCATAACGGCAATCGGAGTCGTTAGTGGGAAGCCTCCCTCAGAAAGCGAGGCTTTCAATGTTCCCGATAGGGATTGCGGAGCGTACAAAAGGAACGCGACATGAAACGGAGCATCGCCTTCCACTTCTGTTTGCGGTGTAAGGGGCGTCAGTTGCACCGAGGCAGGTGCATTCTCGGCAGGCGGTGGGGGAGTAGCCAGCACGCCTTCCTCAAGTTTAACATCGTCGAGATAGAAGTTCTGAGCCGGGGCATCTACATTCACTCTCAGGGTGAAATTGCGGTCCGCTTCCCCCGGCGTGAACGTCATGGAGATCCATTGCCAGGCCCCAACGGTGTTTGGCGCCATCAGCCGGAACTGCCAGTCGTGTCCTCCACCGAGCCAGATCGCTCCCGCATTCTTCGACTTGACCCAGGCACTGAGCGCGTAGGAACGTCCGGGAATCAGGGCGACGGAGTCGGTCCGCACCAGGCTGCCATAGATATTCGGGCCAAACTTTGTGTCGTTGTCTATCTTGAGGGCGTGTCGACCGCTGTGTACGATCGTCGTCTCGCTGACACATGTCGCATTGGTGTTGCGCGGGCTCCACCCCCAGCCTTGCGGCAGACCATCGACCTGGAGAGACTCGAAGCTATAGTTTTCGATCAGGTTTGGAGAGACAGGGATGGGAGTGAAACGCGCATGCAAAAGCTCAGGGGTGTCTGCGTTGGATGCCGGTAAGCCGGACAGCATAAGCAAAAGGTGAAAACCAATGGTAGCGAATTGACTGAGGCGACCAGACTGTGAATGCATGAGGATTCCTTCCGTAGTGAGCCGCGCCTCCATTCTACGTAAATCCGCCAGTCTCCTTGTTGTTCCTGCAAGCAGTTCGGCCCTTCATTTCCTGCCATTACGTCTGGAATTGAAGGGCCGAACGAGATTGCGCGTCCTCAGCATTTACTGCTTCAGTTTAGATTTGAACTTTGAACGGAACTCATGTATTTCGGGGGCGATCACATACCGGCAGTATCCCTGCTCAGGGTGCAGTCGATAGTAGTCGAAATGATAATCTTCCGCGCGATAGAAATGCGTAAACGGCGTGACAGCGGTCACGATCGGCTTCGACCAGACGTGGGCGGCATTGAACTTCTGAATCGTCGCCAGGGCGATCTTATGCTGTTCCTCATTATGGTAGAAGATGATCGACCGATACTGAGGACCTACGTCGTTCCCCTGTTGATTTACGGTCGTAGGGTTCCGTACGGTCAGCATAACCTGAAGGAGGTCGGCGAATGATATGACGGACGGATCATAGGTAATGTCCAGGCTTTCCGCATGGCCCGTAGTTCCTGTCTCTACATCCTCATAGCTCGGCCTTACGGTCTTGCCGCCCGAGTAGCCAGGCGCGACTTTTTCCACGCCTTTTAGCTGTTTAAAGATCGCCTCCATGCTCCAAAAGCAGCCTGCGGCCAGCGTAGCTACCTCCTTCACGGGGGGAGCCTTCGCAATGTCCGGTGACGCCTGAGGCGCGTTTGCCGCCAGACTTAGGGCCGGTAATGCGCTCGCCAGTGCAAGCACCCCCATACAGTTCAACAAGGATCGACGAAGTAGTTTTGTTTGTATCATCTTATTTTCTCCTGGACGGAAGCTTCGGAGCATTGCATCCAAGCCGTGGTTAGCAGAGCCATTTGCGGCTCAATAATCTAATTTCTGATTGCGTCACATATAATAAACCATGGATTGACGTACGAAGTTCCTCAACGTCACGTTTTCGCTTATCATTCTGCTCTGTAAGACACCTAAAAACCATGGACGCGCAGGATTTTTCTACATCTCACCCGCATGATATCCTATATATATTTCCGCCGATGACGAACAACTGCAGATAGGAGTATTCGCTTGAATTCTTATAATGCAATAGGACGGTTGAGATCGATGGTTCGCCGAGTCGGCAACCTCAAAACAGGTGGGAGGGTTCGATTCCGTCCACTTCCTGCAATGCTCGTTTGTGCTGCCCTGCTTCTAGCCCCTTCGTTGCACGGGCAGACGACTATGGACACCGACCCAGTCAGCGGTACGGTATGGCCTAACAGGGCGAGCCATGCCAATTCGGACGACTGGATCCGACTGCATCACGATCAGATCCGCCAGATGCGTCCGCGCCTTCTCGTCCTTAATTTTGTCAATGGATTGAGCATTGCAGCGGCCACAAAGAAGGCCGAAGGTTTGATTGCCGCGCTTCGCGAATCCTCCCGCTATCATGGTTATGAGAACCCGACAGCGCCCCCATTCCTTGATTATCGCATCGCCAAACTCGTCAACCTCACGGACAAGGATCCCCTTCCTGAGCCGCGCAGGCTGGACGGCAATAGCTCGCTCTATCCGCGTGTGCCGGACTGGAAGGAAGGCATCAATTTTAAATACGGAGAATTGTTCGGGGAGCGTTTCACACGGCTCTATCACATCGAGGATCCCGACCATCCAAATCGGTTGCTGAGTCTGAGCGAACTGGTGAATCGGGGCATCGTCCATGAGGTATGGTTTCTCGCGCTGCAAGGGAAGTATGGTGCTCCGTTTGAATCGATCGAGGTGAAGCAGACGTACGACTCAACCCTGCACAAGATCCCCGGCAAATGGGTGCAGGCGGGCAATGGCGGCAGTGACGAACAACCCTTTATCGGCCGGAGTTTACGGATTCTCTTTCTCAATGCCGAGAGAGGTCCAGGGTGCGCCATGGAGAGTCTGGGCCATTCTCTCGAAGGTACTTCGAACTCCGGCGCGATTCCGTACTTCACGCGGTATTTTTCCGAATATGC
>JBBRKX010000574.1:0-4362 GCA_038231675.1 Chthonomonadales bacterium
CGTTGGCGAATTCAAACGCCAGCGCCCGCGTGAGTTGGGGCAACGCGCCCTTGACCGCCTGGTAGGCGATATTCGTCTTGAGGCCGCGAACGCCCGCCGCGGACGAGATGAGCATGATCGCGCCTTCGCGCCGGGCCCGCATGTGCGGAATGGCGGCGCGGCACAGATGAAAAATCGCATGCACATGCACATCGAAGGCCGCATTCCACGCTTCCGCCGTCAGGTCCATCAGTCCGCCGTTCACCGCTCCTCCCGCAGAATGCACCAGTACGTCCACGGAGCCCATTCGCTCGGCAGTCTCTTCCACACAGCGCGTGGCTTCCTCCGGCTTCCCGACGTCGGCGCGGAGAAAGATACACTTGCGGCCCAGGGCTTCCACGGACTGCTGAGTTTGCCGTGCCTCGTCGTCCCTATTGCGCGCCACCAGAGCGATGTCCGCGCCATCCCGCGCGAGGGCGATGGCGGCGGCCGCACCGATCCCTTTGGTGCCGCCCGTCACGAGGCAAACTTTGTGTTCCAGCTTCATAGCATGCGCTCCTTTACTTCCGAAACCGATTGATCTGGTCCGGCTCCCCGAACGCCCCTTTTTGGCCAAACGCGACCAGTCTCACCTTCAAATCGTGCAGTCCATCCATGCGAATGGTTCCGCCGTTTTGGCCACTGAGTTGCGAAACTCCCATAAGGCCAGGATCGGCCTTCGCTTTAGGATGGAGCGTGCCCACGAGTCTGCCGCCGTCCATATGGCGCAGACCGTTGGGGATTCGAAACAGCACCCAGTTCCATTTATTATTTTTGGCGGCGGCGGGAATCGTGCCGCCGTCCACGGCGATCGGCTCCGGCAGCGTGCCGGTCAGGAAGTTGCAATACTTGGGTGCGCCGTCGGCATCGAGAAACGCTCCATCCCCATAGATCTGCATCAGAATGTCGATGGTATGCTCGCCTGCCCAGAGCGGGTATTGATCGTCGGCGGTGTTGAACTTCATCCCCGCCACGCGTACTCCGGAGTGGCTGCCCAGAGTGACCGCCTCGGTCGGATGATCGCCGCCGGTCAGGATCTTCAGGTTGGCCGTCCAGTTGGCGCCCGGGGGATTAAACGTGTTGTCGATGCTTATATAATGGACCTTCTTGCTGAGATCGATGCTCGGTGGCCATGCTTCGGGGTTGAAGGGGCCCTGCGCAGGGCGAGCGCCTCCATAGGCAGAGCCAACACAGGCAAACACCATGAGAAAGCACCACAGGCAGCGTATGCGCGGGGTTGGTAACATCACCATCAAATCTCCTTCTAATACAGGGCTTCCGCCGTTATTCCGTCGCAATAGGTGGGAATTCGGTTTTGGATGCAAGGCGAACGGGCGCATCGAAGTAAAATCCTCCGGGCGCGTTTTCATTCCATCATCCGATTGTCCCAGCAGTATACGACTTCCTGTGGCGTTTATCCTTGACTGCGCGCTCCAAGACCCTGCAGAATGCAAAATCGCTGTGCTTCCGAATGATCGGAAGGCACAGCCGTTTACTCCGGTTTAACGAGACGGAGAGGATTATACTGGGGGCAACTCACGAAACGGAAAATATCGGGTTCTTCCGACAATTTGGTGATTTGGCTGCCCCATGCGGACTTCTCACATGCCGTTAGTATAGAACACTCATCCCCGGAGGTCGCCCTATGACGAACAAACGAAGCCTTGCCCGTGTTTACTCCTGTGTCTTTTTCGGGAGAACCAAAAATCGTACGTTAAGACCTGAAATGGATCGCTAATGCTCACAGTAAACGAAAAAAGCAAACGCGTGTTCCTATGTTTCGAGAAACCTTACCGAGGCGAAGTCTGGTTCTGGTCCAACCAAGTGACCGCCGCTTTACCAAACTCCTCCCGTGTTGGCAAGTGGCCCTGCTTCTGCGTGAACTCGGTGAGATACTGTTTCGACCAGGAGTAAAAGCGCCGGTGCGTCTCGTAGATGGGCTGTTTGACCTGATGATCATCAATCATCCAAAAGCCAACCTGCTTGCCGTCCTGTACCTCATTATTGTACAATTCCCAGTAGAGTGCGAAAGGACATCCCCATGCGAGCGCGGAGCGGAGAACGCGGCAGGAGCGAGCGTTCTGCTCCTGAGGTGTATAGGTGTGCGCTGGGAAACCGTATTCGCCGATGAAGACCCGCTTGCCCGTAATTCCATCCTTGTGCGGTAGTTTTGAGGCAATATAATCGAGCGACCGGGTCAAGTTGATTCCTGTGTCGTCGGTGAGCGCGTCGTAAGCGGAATAGGAAACAAAATCTACCGGCGTATGGGGCAGTACCGCGTTGGTGAGACGGACTTTCCCCTCCATCGCATCCACGACCCGATTAACTTCCAAATAGTAGTAGACTTGAACGCTTTGGTGCGGCGTATCACGTTTGGCAGCATCGACGGCTTTCTGCCGGATATTTACCCAGGCAATCATGTTCCGTACTTCCTCCTCGGTCGGAACATAGTTTGGATTGGTATGGGTTAGATGCCAATCCCCCTCCCAGTTGCCGAGATAGAAGGTCTTCTCTGTTTTGTTGAAGGTCTTGAGGAGATAGCAGGTAAGATCGTACACTTCCTGATATTCGTTGGGGAGCGAGTCGGGCTGAAAGCGATTGGATTCGGTGGAGACGGGGTACACCCAAAGCAGATAGTAGCTAAAAGGCAGGTTCAATACGATTTTTATGGATGAGGTATCGCGGGCAATCTCTGTCAGCCTGTGTGGCGTAAGCGGCTCGCTCTTATCCGGGACCAGTGCGAACTTGATGGTGTTGGAGCCCAATGCTAAGATGGCATGGGCCGCCTCCACCAACATGGGAGTGTGCGTAAACTGGTAACTTCCCCCGATGGCCTGCGTTCCCGCCGCGACATTGTACGCCGTGTACTGGGTCTTGCTTGTTTGTTTCTGCTGTGAGAACGCTGGTGAGAGAGCACAAACCACGAGGAGAAGGGTGAGAATACTCCCCCATGCACTCCCGCTCGCATACAATTGTCTTGTTCGCAACTTTTGCTCCTACTGTAAAGGGGACAACAGGGACGTGCCACTCTACGATGTCAGAATAGAGTATACTCTAAATGGACGTCAGGCAGAGACGCCAAGAGGCGTCAGAATAGGGTCGATTTGCGCATTTTCTGACACTACTTCCCCAAAGTCTTGGACCCTAACCTGACACAATCGCAGCGGAGGCAGAATTTGAGCGGCCAGCGGATTGGCTATGTACGCGTCAGCAGCTTCGACCAGAACACGGAACGTCAATTAGAAAATGTTCCGTTGGACAGGGTCGTCACTGACAACGCTTCCGGAAAAGACGTCCAACGTCCCCAATTGGAGGCGCTCTTCACTTTCGTCCGTGACGGCGATACCGTGGTGGTCCACAGCATGGACCGCCTGGCGCGCAACCTGGATGACCTGCGCCAGATCGTGCAAAAGCTAACCGTGCATGGGGTACGCATCGAGTTTGTCAAGGAGAAACTCACCTTCACCGGAGAAGACTCACCTCTGGCAAACCTCATGCTCACTCTGATGGGAGCTTTCGAGGAGTTTGAACGCGCTCTCATCCGAGAGCGACAGCGTGAAGGCATTGCGCTCGCCCGGCAACGCGGAGTTTATCGAGGCCGCAAGAAAGTCCTCTCCTCAAATCAGGTGACCCAGATCCGCCGCCGCGTGTCCGAGGGTGAGGCCAAGGCCGAGCTTGCCAGGGAACTCGGTATCAGTCGCGAGACCCTCTACCAATATCTCCGGGAAACCTGACGTGCCCCGACGCAGCTTCCTCAACGGGCCAAGCGAGGGATGTTTCTACTCTTTTGCCGAACGCGCGGCTGGCGTCACACTGGCTTTGGAAAGATGTCCGAAATTGGCAAGCCAGAGAATGCCGTTGTCCTGCTGATTGTTCACATAAACGGTAATCAATGTCCCTGCCATTTCATCGGTGCTGTTCTCCCCATTTGTAACGCGCCGGACAGGATGATTTGGATTACGAATGTTCTCTGCCGTGTTGTCGTGCGTCCATTCGCCGTGCAGAACTGTGCCTTTCGGCAGATGCACACGGTTCTTGACATGGTAGGTGGCCTGCCAGTTGAAATCCCAGTCATTGATTTTGATCAGCGGGAGCGTAGTAGGGTCAGGCAGTTCAGCCCACAATTTGCAGGTCTTGCCAATCAGGTGCATATGCTGATAAATGCTTTCGACATCTGCGGCGACGGGCAGCGTGTAGGAATCTTCTTCCAGATGCGCTTTTTCTCCCGGTGCAATGTCAAGGTTCAGGACGCCCATCACAATCAGGGAACCGGTGCGAACGGGCGGCTTGTCGGTGGGCAGATGCACGGAAACCACGAAACTGCGGTTGACATCGCGCCCTTCA
>JBBRKX010000575.1:0-4341 GCA_038231675.1 Chthonomonadales bacterium
TCCTCGACCAGGTCTACAATAGGGAGCGGCTGCATTCCCGGTTGAGCTATGTCCCACCGGAGGAGTTCGAAGCCAAGCTAAACCCCTCCTAAACAACCCACCATTTGTTAACTTCGTGTCTCACCAATGGGTTCACCCCAATCCGGCCGTTGCGACCTGGCCTGCGGCTCCGAAATTGCCCATTCCTGTTGGTAGTGCGACACAGGACGCAGATGTTAGCATCGCGGGTAACGTGTTGCGGATTGGCATCGTAAATCGTAAAGTAACTTCAAAAGGTCTCGTCCCGCCGATAGTGGGTCAGGGTGAGGTGGATATTACGTGGCCCTGATAACAACCGTGGAACGACAACGAGAGTTAACATGCCCAGACAAGTATTATTTCGTATTACTTCTCGCATTACTTCCGTGACAATGGTGCTGGTGGCGTTGAGCGTTTCAATCACTTGTAAGGCGCAGAAGCGCGAGGGAGTAATGACCAT
Organism: Chthonomonadales bacterium; assembly: GCA_038231675.1. Taxonomy (GTDB): domain Bacteria; phylum Armatimonadota; class Chthonomonadetes; order Chthonomonadales; family Chthonomonadaceae; genus JBBRKX01. The sequence continues at coordinate 479 of JBBRKX010000575.1, forward strand.
GAATGACAAAATACTCCTCGGAAAATACCTGCTTACAGCGGGCATCAGGGCGGATTGTTACTTCACGCTGGAGGATCATCGATTGCCAGACCTCGTGTCTGCGTTTGACACTGCATATGTAATGGATGACGCGAACATTACCACGGTAGATGGGATAGTCGCAAAACTTCGCAAAGCGTTATCATTTGCAACGGTCGTTCGCAATAAGGAGAATCCCGCAGTTATCAACATAATCGAAGCTTCGCTGCCCCAACTGCCAAGGTATGTGTTGGAACGGAGGGCAAGCCTGCAATTCTCGGGGACCTTATACGACCTGGTTATAACTTTGAAAGAACGGTTCGACGGAAGAATCGGGTATGCAAGAGGAGGTGATGTTAGCCGCGCGTTCGAGGATGGTGTCACGCAAGTCAAAGTTGGCGCGAAGGACCTGACTTTGAGAAGTATCCTGACGAACTATATTCCCTTCTCCCAGTACAACCGTATCTTATGGAACGCAGAGACATTGGAAGTCGATGGAAAGACGGAGACATGGGTGCAGCACTACGGCGGTGGATTCTCCACTGACCGACAACCGATTGCCGATACACTGATCCCCTTTTCCGAGGGCGAGGTTGCCTATGCGAGAAACGCCAACTCCGAAGAAGCATCGAAGTCTGCAATCGATTACATCCAGTCGCAGTTCGCAACCGGCAAGACTCGGCAGGTGCGGTGGGCCATGCTGTTCCTGGCCAGGAGCAAAACATACCAATCCATCCCCTTACTGCTAAAGCACTTGGAATACCGATACACGACCGTGCCGGTTGTCGAGGAAGCGTTCCCAGCAGTCAGAGCGCTGATTGAGATGGGGAAACCCGCGGCAAGCGCCGCTTTGACGCAAATCAAGTCTGAAGACGACATGCACAAGCTTGAGTTGCTCGCAAGCATAGTTATGCGCATTTACGGTCCGGACGAGGGGCGCCGGCAGATCGAGGCCGCGGCATCTGACATTCCAGAGACAAGGAAGCATAAGTTGATGGGAGCGCTCGCAAAGATGCACCCATAAGATTAGTTTCGACCGGTACAATGGGCTTGATTACAAGATGAGCAGGCTCGCCGAGCCTGCTCATTTCCATATCGGAGCGCTTGAGTGAATCTGAATCTCTGGTTTGACCACGGGCTTGGCGACTGCGCCAATTTCGCCCAGATCCTCCAACTCTACAAGCGGCGCGGCTATGTGATCAACCTGCATTGCGCCGATGACAAAGCGATTGTTTTCGCACCCCTGGAAGTAACACGTATCCCTGTCGATCATCCCGGATTGGAATATGTACGATTTCCTGAGTCGGGCGATCCCAATCCCGACATCGCAGATCAATTCTGGCTGTATAACAAGTCGGGAATTAATGCAGCCGGCGCGCCACTGCCCGAGATCGGATCCCCCCAAGAGCTTTGGAACGAACTCTGCTCCATCAGACTGAATATCACGCCCCATATCGGTGCAGAGCATCGGCGGCTGGTGGAGGACTTCCTGCGGCCGCTGCCCCGGCCTATCGTGCTGCTGCACTCCATTTGTAACACCTTCGCCGACTGGAAGAACATGCCGCCGGATGTCGCAGTCGAGCTATACAAAGAACTGCTCGACCGGATGGACGGATCGCTGGTCCTGCTGGACTGGGACAACCGAGTACCCAGACTGGCGAACTGGCGCGTTCGCCACATGACGGATGACTGGCAGTGGATCGAGGTTCCCACGCTTATCGCTCTCATGCAGCAAGCCGACTTGCTGATAAGCGTGGACAGCGGACCGCTGCATCTGGCTCGGTTGACCAATATTCCGGTCGTCGGCCTGTTTCCAACGCTGAACAAATATCCCTGCCGGGTCTCGCTTCCCAGGGGGCGGACCGTGAACGTCGTGCCGCATGAGATAACACGCGAGTGTAACCGAATGACGCGAATCCTCTACAACATCGTGGAGAGCCACGAAGGTGAACGGGGATTCGACCCTGTATTCATCGCAGACGTCTCGGCGCGGATGCTTACCGGGCCACGCTATCTTTCGCCTGGCTATATTGGCGCCGATGTCCAGCTTCAACAGTTCGTGTTGGACTGGGAGCGCGGGCACCCGAATTCCCTGACCGATTATAACGACCGGCACCGAGGATATGACATCCTACTGCGGGAGATCAGAAGTCGATTCGACCGACCGACAATCGTAGAGACCGGATGCATTCGGGGCGAGGAGGACTGGCGGGGAACAGGGTTCGGCACATATCTACTGGGCGCTGTCAACGATAAGTTGGGCGGCGAAACAATCTCCGTGGACAATGACGCTGGGAATTGCGACTTCGCGCGCCGCACTACTGCGCAGATGAAATCGGTCTCCATCATCAATCAGGATTCCGTCGGGTTCTTGTCGGACTTCGGCCTTCCCATCGACGTTCTCGTGCTCGACAGCATGGACACCTGGGTTCCGGGCTACGAAGACCATGCGCTTCGCGAGATTCGAGCCGGATTCAAGTGGCTGCACGAGCGCTCCGTTGTCATCATTGACGATACCACATACCACAAGCGGTCGTTCGTCGGAAAGGGCGCTTTGGCTGTACCCTGGCTTATCAATCAGGGATGGAAACTTCTCCATTCGGGGTACCAGACGATCTGTATTCTTCGTTAGAGGGTGGCGGCCAGGCAATGCGAAAGCTGATCCTGAGGAACTCTCTGTCGCCTGGCGATATCCTTGTGTTGACGGCCGCCATCCGGGAACTCCATCTAACGCTGCCAGGCCGCTTTCAGACCGACGTGCGTACTCCATCCCCGCAAATATGGGAGCACAACCCGTACGTCACCCCTCTTCGCGAGGATGACCCGAACGTTGAGGTGGTCCAGTGCGAATATCCACTGATTCACCAGAGCAACACCGCGCCTTACCACTTTATTCATGGGTTCCGCCTATTCCTGAGCGAGAAGCTGGGCGTAGATATCAAGCCTCACGCTTTCCGCGGCGAAATCCATCTGACGGAGCAGGAAAAGAACTGGCTCTCCCAGGTGGACGAGATTACCGGAACTCCCGGAACCCGGTTCTGGATCATCGTCAGCGGCGGCAAGACCGACTTCACGAACAAATGGTGGGACCCGGAGCGCTGCCAGGCCGTGGTCGATCACTTCATGGGTCGCCTGCTGTTCGTTCAATGCGGCTCGTCCGGCCCAGGCCACGTTCATCCGCCCTTGCAGAACGTCATCAATCTGGTGGGCAAGACAGATTTACGGCAGACAATCCGATTGATGTACCATGCGGGCGGCGTTGTCTGTCCCGTAACGATGTTCATGCACCTGGCTGCAGCCGTCGAGACAAAACATGGCCGCCCGCTCAACAGGCCCTGTGTAGTTGTGGCCGGCGGACGGGAGCCATCGCAATGGGAGGCCTACCCTCATCACCACTATCTGCATACAAATGGTTGCCTGCCCTGCTGCGACAATGGTGGCTGTTGGAAAAGTCGAGTCGCCCCGCTTGGAGACGGCGATGAGAAGGACACCAGCCTTTGTTCGCGTCCGCTCACCACACATACTGGCCGTGTCTTGCCGCAATGCCTCGACATGATAACCGCCGAGGATGTGATTCGCTCGATCGAGCGATACCTCGCGTATGATGGACCGGTGTAATAGCGCCCGTCCTTCACATCTACTCCCCCAGAATTGGGGGCTGGGGGCGCCTCGGAACTTCCCACCCTCCAATTCTCGTATAAACCAACTGTCCCCAAATCGCAATCCAAAATCCAATACCTAAAATCTAAAATTCCGCTTGACTAACCGTTGACGGAACTGGTATGATACCAATTCGTGCGTCGAACAGGAGGGTCCAGCATTGAAGGAAATCCAACACGCCTCGA
>JBBRKX010000576.1:0-4331 GCA_038231675.1 Chthonomonadales bacterium
ACTCAAGACTGTGGAGATCTTAATCGACCGCACCTCCATCGAGACATTCGCAAACCACGGGGAGGTCTCAGGGGCTCGATGTTTTCTTCCGAACGAAAGCGGACTATCCCTGAAAGCCGACGGCGGCGGCGTCATGATCTCGTCTCTTTCCGTGTTCTCCTTGACTTCGGTATGGAAAAAGGAGGCTCCAGCGGCCACGACATCGACGTCAAAGCCAAGCCGCTGAACTTGCAAAGGATCAGGGCTTGCTCACCGGCTTGAATTCCCACTGTTGGTTGGCGCCGCCGTTCGCCTCCCATTGGACGAGGCGGCCCCCGGTTTCCAGGCTGCTGGCAAAGACATCCAGCAGCCTGCCGGTCGCCTTGTTGGTAAGGAGGAAGGAGCCGTCTTGCAGGTCGGTAAGATGCCAGATCTGCACGGCATGACCGCTCGCCGGCTGCTGTACGGCGATAACTCCATTCGTAATGATTGCCATGGACAACGAATTGTCGAAATCCAAATCGCTGTCGATACGGCTGTACTGTTTTACCGTTTACTTGAAGAGACACTTCCAGTATGTGGAGCCGTGCCCGGTATCCAGGGCGATAGGGGACGTTTGGCCACCAGTAGCTTTCCGGTCCCGCCGGCCACGTGATTGCGCCGATGTCTACCATCCGGCTGGATTTAGGAGGCAGGTTGACCATGAGGATCGGCATTTTGGGATAGCGGAAGACCCCCGAGTTTACGGAGGACAGATGCGGGATGAGTTTCGCCTTGGCCGGGAGATCCGAGTCATTGACCAACGTAATCTGCGATTGAAGGGTATCCGGGCCAACTTGCGTTTTCACAAAGATATCGTCGACGCGAACGGGAGGTAAAACCTGAAGCATCACGCCGCGCAGGATGCCCTCCGCGAGGCCGGGAAACCAGGTGGCGCCCTCCGGAACAGTGTACTTACCGTTGACCATAAACTTGCGCCGGCCTTTGACCTCTACCTGAACCAGCACATGCGCCCCAGGATTAGCCCATGGAGTAAGGTCCGCTGAAAAGGGAAGCCAGCCATCTACATGAGAAGCGATCCGGGTAAGGTGGGCATCGTCGGGCCCGGCGAAGACATCCGCGCCGAAGTTGACGGCGGCGAACGCGAGATGCACGACGCGACCGTGAACGCTATGAGGCATCGTCAGAACGGTTCGATAGACTCCGGCGTCACAGGTATAACCCTGTGCCCGCCAACCACCTGCCGGCACTTCGATCGATTTCCACTCGCCACCTTCAGGCTTGAACTCCCAGCGCACCCCACCACGACTGGAGACATCCATACCGTTGATTTCGGGCATCGGAGGGGCGGCTATCGCTTGCATGTGGAAGGCAAGTCCAAGTAAGGCGATAACGGCCGTGACGATTCTTGATATCATTTTCGCTCCCAGGCGATATGGATCGTACCAGCAAACGCGTTCGATGACACGAATTCGTTCGCTTAACCGCTGAGAGGAAGCGTCAAGGTAGGTGTTGTGACTTTATGATCGACGGCTATGGATTTTACCGCCGTGCCTACGGCGAAGTACTCGATGACATGGCTGCCCCAGCCGTGATTATTTTCTTTGACCTGCGCGCCCACGATGCCTTCCGCTCCGTCACGCTCCGCCTCCGCCTGCATACGCGATAAAGCAAGCTCGCGGGCGTCGTAAAGACCCTGCGTGTAGTTTTGCATTTCCACGTTCCGCCCAGTCTGTTTCAGGGACTGGAGCAGCCCTTGATGCGCGACATGATAAACGCAATTGCCCATAACGAGAGAGACCGGTCGATAGCCCGCTTGCAAGAGCGTCCAGAAATCCTGACCGCTCAGGTCCGAGGTGAAAGGGCGGTTGTCCGGCGTGCGAAAATGCTCGCCTCGCAGATGCCTGATCGCGGTGCCGACGGCCATGAATTCCGCAAGGTTTTCGCCCCAATCGTAGCGGGTGACTTCCAATCGAACTCCTACAATACCGTCCGCGCCCAACACGTCCGCTTCTTCTTCCATGCGCGTCATCGCCAATTCGCGTGCCTGGTACGTCGCTTGTGTCAGAACTTCCATCTCCTGGCTCTGATACGTGCCGCTGAATTGAAAACCTATATGGTAGATCGAGCTTCCCATGACGAGACCAAGGGGCTCAAAGCCTGCCTCACGAACGAGGAGAAACTCATTGACCGAGAGATCGCTCGTAAAAAGTCGGGGCTTATCTCCCGTGCCGCGCATATTCTCAAGACGGGTACGTGCAGCTTCCGGAAGACCTTGTTCCGAACCTTGTGTGTATGCCATCGATTTCTCCTGATTAAAAAGGGCCGCGCAAAGCGCGGTATCCATAATTGACGGGCGGGCGAAACGGTCTGCCTTCTATTCGAGTGTGACGACATTAAGGACGGAGAAGATAGGCCATCGGCCCACGAACGGAGCAATTGCCGTGCCCGCCGCTGTGAAATGAAACAGCACGCCGCCTCTTTGGTCGCCGAGTTTTTCCGCTTCGATTTCCACGTCTGCTCCCACGATACCCGTCGCGGCAACTGCATGCGCTTCCGCTTCCATACGGCCTATTGCAAGCGCCCGCGCTCTGTACACCGCCTGCGTGTATTCTCTGCGCTCGTAGTTTCCCCAATCGTAGGTTATGCTGTTCTCATAGTAGGTGCAATTGCCGAATGTAAATCCTACCGGGCGAAACCCCGCCTGTCGGAGCATCCAGAAATCCGTTCCGGAGAGGTCGCTAAGGAAAGGCTTATCCGTGACAGATTGAGGTTCAACGTCCTTTTCGCGGATAGCCGTGCCGATTGCGGCAAACTCGATGAGTCCCTCGCCCCAATCATATTCTTTCCGTTCAAGCCGGATCCCGACGACGCCTGTCGCGCCCAAAAGCGCCGCTTCCTGCTGGAGCCTGCCGAACGCCAGATGGCGCGCCTCATAATAAGCACGGGTGATCACATCGAGTTCGCCGGACTGACTCCATTGCTGGGTAAATTGCCAGCCGACATGATACACGGAACTGCCCATGACCTGACCGAGCGCTTCGTACCCCGCATGATGCACGAGGCAAAGCTCGTTGACGCTCAAGTCACTGGTGAAAATATGCCCTGGAGTTCCCTGACGCGCCGCCTGCTCCCGCAGACGATCGGTCGCATTGAGGGGCAAGCCGCCCTGCTCGATGCTGCGCCTGCTGGCTTCTCGGCGCTTGAGCGCCTCTTTATCATCCGGTTTATCCGAGCCCCATCCGAAAATCCGCATCTCAGGTCACCCGTTCCTTAGCCTTAGCCCACCAAGCGACTCAGAGCGTCGCGGGCGGCCTGATTGTCCTTTGCCTGGTCGTCCAGTAGTTCCCCCACTTCAAGGAGCCATTCCGGCACAGGTTTCGGCTCTGTCTTCAGGGCAATGCCCCGCACCACATGTGTCCGACTTGCCTGCAAGGAACCATGGGAAGGGGATTCAAGCGTATATCGGTTTTCGCCCAGCGTTATCGTGATACGTTGGACCGTCTTTTTCGAAAAAAAGCCGCCGTGCCGGACGACTTCGGTGAACTCCGGCAACGCTCGTTCGAGCATTGCGCCTAGATCTTCGAAAAACGTGTGCTGATCCGCGGCATACTGCTTCGAAAGCGCCGCCGCAACGCCGAATTTTACCCATTCTTGCTCTTCAAAGCTGTCTGCCATCCACGGTCCTCCCATCCGGCATCCGAAGTGCGATGCACTGAGGAGGCCCTTCATTTTTCTATTCGCGATACGCTCATAATCCTCCTGCACGCTCACATACTGAAGTACCGGACTCGAGTTTGCAATCGATCAGCCGATAATAGAATCAGCATTCGCAACGAACGGATGCCATAGCCTAAGATAGATGAGTACTCTTGGCGGGATGCAGCCCATCGCATCCCGTCCTTTTTTGCGTTTGAGGTTCAGGGAGACGTGAAAAAACCGGGGAGCGGATCCCCGGCTTTTAAAGAGCGTAGCAGCAACATTTCGTCAGGAAAACAGGCCGGCGACCACTTTACCCTTCACCAACTCACGTGGCTGGTTCAGGTGATTGTAGATGATGGTATCGGCCGGAATGCCGAGCGTGTGATAGATCGTGGCGAGAATGTCTGTCGGATGAACGGGGTTCTCGGCCGGAGACGATCCAGTGGCATCCGATTTCCCGTAGACCTGTCCGGGTTTGACGCCGCCGCCCGCAATGACCGCCGTATAGCAGTAGGGCCAGTGATCTCGTCCATCCGGGGCGTTTCCGTTGCCCGAAGTGCTGACGCCAAGGCGAGGGGAGCGGCCAAACTCGCCGATGGCAAGCACAAGCGTGGTTTCCAGCATACCTCTCTGATGCAAGTCTTCCAGGA
>JBBRKX010000577.1:0-4322 GCA_038231675.1 Chthonomonadales bacterium
AGATCGCACCAGAATGGTGCGATCGAGGAGAAACTGAAACATCATCCCGACGAGCGTGATGATCGCGATGGCAAGCGTAAAGTGCATTCCCGCGAGAGCCGGGATACTCTCTTCCGGACGAACATAAAGAAGACCGGTGAAGAAAATCAGTCCCCAGAAGGGCCGGACAAGGATAACCATCAGGCCGAGCATCGCGACAACGATCCCGCATATCTTCCATTCGTTTTCCGTGCCCAGTCCGTACGCTGTCAGCGCCGGAATAATAATAGCACAGACGATGACCAGGAAGATGGGCATATCCGTATTTTTGCGTGCGGTTTGTTGCTCGCTCTGGCGGATGATAGGGCTGATTATCGAGCTTATATTGGGTGCGTTTTGGGTTTCCATGCATTCCTACTACGAACGTCTGCGGCTCTCTCAGGAGGGCCGAATCCTATAACCGAAGTACCTGACGGAGATCGTCCGTGCAAATCAGCATCATAGTTATTGTGATTTTCCAGAGGACGCCGCAAGCGCTACAGAAGGTGATATAACTTCGTGAAGCGAACGATTAGGGAATATCACCCATACGATGCGTTGCCTTTTCTGCACACATGCGCATTGAATTGTATCTGAAAGTCAGCAATAATCGGTCCATGGCAGACCTTATTGAAATGGACCGACGCGAAGTGCCTGTTCGTTGCGTCGAGATCGCCCGCCTGATGGCCGCCCATTAAATGACCCTTATGATTGAACCTACCACGCATGCTTCCCCACGCCCCTACCTGACCATCAAACCCAGTGCGGGATGGCAGGCGATCAACTTGCGCGAGATCTGGCAGTTCCGCGATCTGCTGACTACCCTGGCGCAGCGGGATGTGAAGCTGAGATATCGCCAGACGGCTCTTGGAGTTCTCTGGGTCGTACTTCAACCGCTTCTGGCCGCAGGAATCTTCTCGTTTGTATTTGGCAAGGTGGCGAAGCTCCCCAGCGATGGCCTGCCCTATTTCATCTTCTCGTTTGCCGGTCTGCTGGCCTGGAACGCATTTAGTTCGACGCTCACCAAGGCGAGCGGCTGCCTGCTGCAAAACGCCAATCTCGTCTCGAAGGTCTATTTTCCCAGGCTGGTGCTGCCGCTGTCCACTGTCTTCTCGTCGCTCATTGACTTCGCGGTCGCTCTGGTTCTAATGGCAGTGCTGATGGCGCTTTACCACATCGTTCCCGGCGTCGGCCTGCTGCTGCTGCCGGTCTGGTTGGCCTTGATCCTGATGCTGGCCGTCGGCGCCGGGCTATATACCTCCGCCCTGACGGTCACCTATCGGGACGTTCAATATGTCCTGCCAGTGCTGGTCCAGTTCCTGCTGTATGCATCGCCCATCGCCTATGCCGTATCGGCCGTGCCCTCTCATCTACGCATGGTCTATTTCCTGAATCCGCTGTCCGGGCTATTTGAGGCGTTCCGATGGTCATTGCTTGGTACCGGGCATCTGGCGCCTGGCGAAGTCGCCTATTCCGCTATTGTGACCGTACTTGTGTTTCTCGGAGGAGCCTTTTCGTTTAAGAAGATGGAAAGAAAATTCGCGGATGTCATCTAACCCTCATAAAGCAAGCGGCGATATTGCCGTTTCGGTGCGCGGTGTGTCTAAATCCTATTCCATCGCCCACAATTCCGTCAAGCACACGATGGTAGGTGAGGCGATTATGCACCGCCTCAAGAACCCGTTCGCCCGTGAGGAACACGAAACGTTCTGGGCCTTGAAGGATGTCAGTTTCGACATCCTGCGGGGAGACGTGGTCGGCATCATCGGGCGCAATGGAGCGGGCAAGAGCACGCTGCTAAAGATCTTGAGCCGCATCACGGAGCCGACGGCCGGCCAGATCGATCTTTATGGCCGCGTCGGCAGCCTGCTGGAAGTGGGGACCGGCTTTCACCCCGAATTGACCGGCCGTGAGAACGTCTACCTCAACGGGGCCATCCTGGGGATGAGACGTCCGGAAATTACGCGTCATTTCGATGCCATCGTCGCATTCGCCGAAGTCGAAAAGTTTCTGGACACGCCCGTCAAGCGCTACTCGAGCGGCATGTACGTTCGCCTCGCCTTTGCCGTGGCCGCGCATTTGAACCCCGAAATACTGGTTGTGGATGAAGTTCTTGCGGTCGGGGATGCCCCCTTTCAAAAGAAGTGTCTCGGGAAAATGCATGATGTGGCGGAAAAGGAAGGCCGCACGGTCCTGTTTGTGTCGCATAATATGACGGCGGTCCAGAGCCTGTGCAATAAAGCAATCTGGCTTCAAAATGGCGCCGTATTGGAACAGGGCGCCGCGGACAGCGTCGTTCCCCGCTATTTTAATGTCGGGATCGGGAAAATGACGGATCGTTGCTGGGACAATATGAACGATTGCCCCGGCAACGATAAGATCCGCGTTCAACGGATGTCTGTACGCCCGCATGGCGTAAACAGCGGGGGGGTCGTTACCGTACACTCTCCCCTCGTGCTGGAGTTCGACTACTGGAACTTTCAGCCGGAAGCCTACCTTAACCTGAGCTTGCAGGTTTATAATAAGAATGGTATCAACGTCTTCAACACCTTTCCCACGCACGAAGCCGATTGGTACGGGAAGCCCTTTCCCAGAGGGTTGTACCGCAGTAGATGTTACATTCCAGGGGATTTGCTTAACGACGGCACACATCGCGTCGAACTGTTTGTGATTGAAAACCAGGGCACTCTTCTTTTTCACCTTGAAGATGCGCTTGTTTTCGACGTGGAAGATTCTATGGAATACCGGGGAGCCTGGCATGGGGAATGGGCTGGTGCAAGCCGCCCACACCTCAAATGGCACACGGAAATGGTAACCCCTTCCGAACAAACCCCGTCCCAATCGGGACTGTCTATGTTGACCGCCTGAAACACCAGGAAGACGAACGCATGTTGCAAAAAAACAGACTAATCGGGGTCCGCAGGTTAATGCGCTCTGCCGTTACCCAGCTGGCAGGTATCCGACCAGACCAGAATATCGAAGGCATCAGGGAAGCGTTTGACCACCTGAAAATCGAGATCAAACTTAAGCGCGCCTCGCAAGGAGCTCTGGAGCAGTTTCGCCAGCTCTCGGGGAAACAGGGCTTGAAAATCCATCTGGGATGTGGGCCGGATGTCCGTAAGGATTGGATTAACATCGATTTGGCGCTCAATGTGCCGCCCCATATCGAGAAAGATGTGGTTTTCATAAACCACGATTTACGGGAGGGTCTCCCTATCGCGCATGGAAGCTGCGCATTTATCTACTCCTCCCACTTTTTCGAGCACCTGGATCTCGAACACGGCGTGCGTCTGATGCGCGACTGTTATAACGCGCTGGAGCCCGGCGGGACGTTTCGTATCGTACTGCCCGATCTGCCTCTTTTGTTTCGCCATTACCTGAATGGAGATGCCGAGTTCTTCAGCACGATCGATAAAATGAAACTCATGGGCGAAGCAGAACCGGGAACGAAGTCCATTGTAGATTACATCAATTACGGCGTGTACCAGTTCGGCGAGCATAAACAGATATATGACAATGAAAAGATCAGCGCAGTCTTGAGACAGATTGGTTTTCGATCGGTTGAGCCTTCCACGCACCTAGATGGAATAGATCCGGACAATGACCTGCGCAGGCAATACTCGTTTTATACCGAAGCGATAAAATGACCGGATCACCTCAGCTGGTTATCTGGGGCGCCGGAGGCCATGCGCGCGTGATCGTTGATATCCTCAACTTGACGAGTGCCTATAAGATCATGGGCTTTCTGGATGATATTGACCCGACTCCACGTCCTGTTTCATTTTGTGATGCTTCCATTTTAGGAGGAGCGGACCAACTGGACTATTTGCGGGCGGCAGGCGTGCCCAATATCGTTCTCGGGTTTGGCAATTGCGTCGCCAGACTGGCGCTCGCCAAAGTGGTCAGAGCCAGAGGCTTTGTGCTCCCCACGGTCATTCACCCGAGGGCGATCGTGGCGCAGGATGTTCCCATCGGCGCGGGGACCGTTATTGCTGGCGGGGCGGTGATCAATCCGGGAGCGCGCGTTGGTGAAAATGTCATTGTAAATACCGGTGCTACCATCGACCATGAATGCGTGATCGAAGAGGGAGCGCACATCTGCCCCGGGGTCCACCTGGCCGGGAACGTAACCATCGGATCGGCGGCCTGGATCGGCATCGGGGCCACGGTCATCCAGAACATCCGCATCGGGGCGGGGGCGACCATTGGCGCGGGTGCGGTCGTGCTGCGCGACATCCCAGACAATGCCACCGCTTATGGGGTTCCAGCGAGAACGGAAAGGGAATGGTTGGAAAAGAGATGAT
>JBBRKX010000578.1:0-4320 GCA_038231675.1 Chthonomonadales bacterium
CGGGAAAGAGGAGGCGCGGCGGTGCGTGACGGTATCTGGGTCAAAAGGATATTGGCGGGGGACAAGTCGGCGGGAACGCGCTTTGTCACGGAGAACTATCCGAGAATATATCGCCTGCTCCGGCATCTGTCCGGCAATCCGGAGACCGCAAAGGACCTTACGCAGCAGACCTTTACTGCGGCATGGCAGGGACTTGCAACCTACAAGGGCGAAGCGACATTGGCGACGTGGCTGCATCATATCGCCTACCACGAGTTTACACACTGGCTGCGCGCACGGCGCGATCATGTCTCTCTCGACGATGCGGCCGATGTCGCGGACATACGCGGCGCGCCTAACCTCGAAATGATTGGCCTGCCCGGCGCATTGAATACTTTGCCCTCGGACTTACGCGTCACGTTTTGCCTTTATTATCTTCAGGAACTTTCGATTTCCGAAGTTGCGACGGTGCTGGAAATACCCGACGGCACCGTCAAGTCACGTCTTTCTGCGGCACGTGGACGGCTGCGTGAGATCCTCGGGGAAGCGCTTATCAGTGGAGATACGCGGATAATGGGCCCCGCCCCAGAGGTATGACGAGCGCCCTCGTCTTGGTATTCAGGAGAGGGTAGGCTGGACCGATCGCACAGGTGTTTGGAGGAACGAGATGGATTGCCGAATTTTTTCGCTTAACGCAGGGCCCATGTCCTGGCGACATCGGTTGCAATGCACCGCATGCCGCAGGGCATACACGGCCGACAAAATAATCGCCCGCGATCTCCTCCGGCTGAAGGCCGAGGGTGTTCCCGCCGATGGCCTGAAGCAGACCCTTACGGCGGTCGGGCTCACCACTGAAGGCGGTAGCGTGCGGAGCCGGAGAAAGTTGCCGACTTACCGCCGGCTTGCCCTGCCGGGCGGCTCGGTGTCGGCGGCCGTTATGGTGGCGACATTTGCCTGGCTGCACTACACCGAGACGAACCCACGTGTCACGGTTACCTATCCAAAGATGCCCGTACTGAATGCGTTCGACTCGTTCGGAAGGGCCGCGAAGCTGATGCGGGACGAAGGAACTATCGACTACGCACAGACTGGGCTGTATCCCTCGGCAAACAGGGCTAACGTCAAAAAGGTCGAGCGTACGGTCATGACGGCGGCAGGAATGTCCGGCATAAAGGCGACGCCTGTATCGATCCATAACGGACAGGTCGTACAGGTGCCGGCAGATCCGAGCGGGCACTATACGCTGGCGGAGAAGGAAGCGCTTATCCGGGAAAATGCTCCCGCTCTTCGTGAACTCCGCGAGGGCCTGACTTGGACGTATCTGGCGCCGCCTATCCGCTCCTACACCACCACGTTGCCCTATTATGCGAGAGACAGAGCTATGGCACGCCTGCTGTCGCTGGACGCGCAAACCAAGAGGGAACGCGGAGACTGGCCCGCTGCGGTAAATAGTTCTCTGGACGCCATGCAATTAGGGGTCATGATCCCACACGGCGCCCCTGTGATAGGGAAGCTGGTCGGCATTGCCTGTGAAGCCATCGGGCGCAAGCCCTTATGGGGGGCGATCGACAAACTGGACGCGCGCCATGCGGAACTGGCCGCCAGGCGTCTGGAAGCGCTCGAGGCATCCACGGTCCCTCTCTGGGACACGCTTACCGAAGAGAAATGGCTGGGGCAGGCAGGCATGATAGAGGCTTTCCGTCAGCCTGACTGGCGGCGCCTGTTTTCGGAAATGTCGGGCACGAACAACACACCCACCACGGATATGGAATATATTTTCAGACCCACGGAGTTCCTGGGCGAAGCCGCGCATTTGCGCGCCTACCTTTATAGCAAACGGCGCATCTTTGCCGACTACACGCGCATCATGGACATGCAGATCGCCAACGCACGTCGGCCTGGTTCACCACCATCCCTCATCGAGGCAGACTCATTCGACCCGTATTTGGCGCAATTGATCCCGGTCTTTTCAGAACTGTCCGACCAAGAACTTGGCGGAAACAAAGTCCAGAACGGTCTGCTGAAGACGGCGTTCGCATTGCGTGCCTACCGGCAAGAGCATCATGGATATCCCGGGACATTGGCTGCTCTTGTTCCAGACTATTTGCAGCGCTTGCCTATGGATCCCTATGCGGAGCACAGTGCTTTTCGTTACCGGCGGAACAGAGCCTCCTATGTACTCTATAGTATTGGTCCGGACCGTAAGGACGATGGCGGCGTTCCAGCTTATCGTCCCGGTGAACAGGGGCATGAGTATCATGTAACGCGTAATAGCATCGGCGACATCGTCGCCGGTGTGAACACCAATTGACGCACGGCCTGACCACGCTATGAGAATATTAAGAATGAAGTTCAATATAAAGATCCCGTTTTCCAAAAATAGGAAGCAACCGCTCTCCCCGTCCCTGCCGGCACGTGGTTCCGACACGGATGCGTCGCTCGCCGCCTCGAACGGTGAGAGCCAAACTTCTGCGGCTGAATTGGTTGCTTTGCTGCCTGCGCCACGTGGATTTTTTTCCTCACGAGGATTGCTGGTCACCTGCTGGACCCTTATGGCACCCGTCATCTCGGTGGTTTTTGCCATGGGTGTATTCTCGGGGACATGGCCCATCGCGGTAGTCGCTCTTTTCCTATTGTTCACAAGTCGCAGGTTCAACCATCTCGCCATGGATAGGGAACACGCATATGGCGCTTTGCGCGCCTCGCATATCGGCAAGGAAAAAATCGGAGCGCTAGCCGAAACTCTGGAGTGGCCATACCCCTATGCGCGCGGCGTCGCTCGCCTGCTGCTCCTCCGTCTCCTTCCTACCATGAAGACTGAGGATAGGCTTCTCGTCAGCGAGGATCAACGCCACTTTCTCTATCATCGACTGACCCGAACCAACGCCATCCTTGATCCGGAACTGGTTACCACGATCGTCAATGGGATAGAGCACTTTAACGCCGCCGAGACGAAACCTTATCTGAATAGGATGGCGACAATGCCAGGTTTTACGCCTGGGTCTAGGGCCGTGCGTCGATCCGCCCAGGAAGTTCTGCAGCGTTCGGCGCAACAGCATGAAACGGGCCTATTCTCCGCCCTGACCGCGAAAGCGCAATTCACGGAGGAAGGAATAGTCAGCACCCTTGCCTCCCTATTCGACGAGGAAGAGCACCCTCCCAGGGAAACTACGGAGGTTCCGGCGGCAGTGCATTGTGTCAGCGCCAGAGTCGATGCGCAATTGCAGCGTTTTGAAGAGGAGCGAAGAAAATACCGCCCTGGTATGCGCATTGGCTTTCTGCTCGCCAGCTGGACAATTATCGTGCCGTTCGCAGCCTATCAGGCATTCCTGGCAATGGCAACAGGGCGTGTGGGATTTTGTCTGATTTGGATTATTGCAACTTTATGTGCGACTCAGATGTATCGATTCACCCTCACATCCCGCCATACCCAGCTCGCCCGTGAACTGGCGGATCTCGATGACATCGAGGGATTAGGCCGATTGACCGAAGTACTGGAGTGGCCTGACCCGGAGATTCAGAACATCGCCGCCGTCGCACTGACCCGAATGCTTCCCCGCCTGAAAGCAAGTGACGCCGGACTTCTGTCTCCCCCGCAACGCACAGGGCTATGTCGCCAGCTCAAGATGTCGAGCGCCGCTTCCTATCCCGAGCTATTGATGGCTATTCTGAAGGCGTTTGAGCAGGTCGGAGATGCGGAATGCGTGCCTTATGTACGGAACCTGGCTGATACGCCTCCCTTTACGGCGCGCCAGCGGAAGGTCCGAAACGCTGCGGCGGAATGCCTTCCCTACCTCATGGCCCGCGCCGAGCAAACGCATGGAAACCGTGTCTTGCTGCGCGCATCCTCCTCGGGCACGCTACAGACTACCGGCCTCTTACGGCCTGCCTCCGCTGCCCCGGACACCAACCATGTCCAGTTGCTTCGTGTGGCGGAGGAGAACACCCCCTGAACATAAGCGGCGCCTTCAAGAGGAATGCTCTTCAAGACGCCGCCGAATGTGCCTCATCGGAACGATCCATGGATCATTCCGTAGCCTGCGAGATCGACGGGTCTATTTTGCCTGAGGGCTTTGCCGCCTACGGCCCATATACCAGGATGACCGCAGAGTTCGGCTCCATCTGCGGACGCCGACGCGGAGCGCCGGGCACGGCTTCGCCGGTGTCCGGCTTGAACTTCGCCGTGATCAGGTAGATACGGTGCGTTTTGGGATCGAGCGCCATCGTACGCGCTCCCATTTGGGTAGGAACGGTTCCAGCGGCCACGAAATTATCCTTGTCTGTCTCATGGATAAAAGTCATCGTCCCGTCCTGCCCGTTCGAGCTTACGGCAACTCCTAG
>JBBRKX010000579.1:0-4318 GCA_038231675.1 Chthonomonadales bacterium
CACGAGGTAGAACAGGAATGACATCAGGGAGGTGACAATGAACTTTACATCTTCATAAAAGACATTCCAGGCCGCCACATAAAAAGAAACCCCCAGCGCCAGAAGCACCTGGATTACGACCAGCGCCGGCAGCCAGAGCACCTGAATGGGCGGCGGGCCGGGCCAACCGTACAGCACGGTCATGACGCCCCATCGGTAGACGACGAACACGCCCAGGGAGATGGCGAAATGGATCAAATTCGAGCAGACCGCGGCGATAACGGGGATTTCGCGTGGAAAGTAGATCTTCTTCAGCAGGCCGAACTGGCTTACAACGGAGGAGGAGGCATCCAGCACGGAAGTCTGAAAGAAGTTCCAGGGAAGGTAAGCGCACAGCATATAGGCGCTCAGGTTCTTTGGGCCCGAGCCAAGGATATACCCGACGGCCACTGTGAGAACGAGCACCTGGATCATGGTGTTTACCAGCGACCAGGCGACGCCGAGCAGGGAGTTCTTATAGCGAACACGGAGTTCCCGCGCCATCAACACGCGGATCAGATAACGGTATCTCCAGAGTTCCAGGGCCTCTTCGCGCAGACTGAGCGCGCCTTTTCTCGCCTGAATCGTAATCGTTGTCGTCGAAGACATGTCGGATGGAGTGCTTGAGGAGGCCGGCGGCGCAGACATACCCGCGAACCCTTCCCGCCATGGGAAACGGGTTTCCCGTCATGGCGCCACCGTCGGGAACAGAGCGGCTTTGAAATAGAATGCCCTGTCCGATGTGTCGCCAGTATACCTTCCCCTCCCAGGGGTGTCAAGACGATCGGAGCGACCGTGGCAGGAACGAAGAGGAGGCGGAAACACGAACGTGCGGTCATTGTTACCGACGGTCCGGCGGCAAAGCGCTCGGGCAGGCAGAGGAAAAGAGTTCTGCTCTGATGAATAGGTTTGCAATAACTTCAAGATGCTAATGAATACTGAGATGCCATGGTCAGTCTGGTAAAGAGATCCTATCGTGCTCTGCGCCGTTTTTTGCATCCCCTCCGCGCCCGTTACGTTACAGTGAAATGGTGGGGGAGACGTCGATTCCTACAGATCGATCTTCTTGTCCGAGAGCGGCGTGGTAAAACGGTGGCTGCGGCTACGCCGTCTGGCGAGGTGCGGCTTGTCCCGCGTGGAAGCACGGTTATGGGGCTGCTGATGAATGGCGATTATGAGCCTGACACCATGGCGTTTTTGACACGGAACGTGGAGAACGGGCATGCCTTCCTCGATGTGGGCGCGAATGCCGGCCTCTTCTCGTTGGCTGTCGCGCGTGCCTGCCCTCAATCTCGCGTCTATGCGTTTGAGCCGACGAAGCAAACGTTCGATTTGCTGAAAAAGAATATTTTGCTGAATGGTCTCGCCAACGTATACCCGGTGAACGTGGCGCTGTCGGACCAGGACGGGGAAGCCGCTCTCAATATCAATACCACGGATCGGGACGGCTTGAACACCTTGCTTCCTCCCGTGCATTCATTCGCGAAGGTCATCGGGACCGAGACGGTTAGAACCATGAAGCTGGATAGCTTTCTTAAACATGAGCACGTGGGTCCCATTGGTCTTATCAAGATCGACGTTGAGGGAGCGGAAGCGCTTGTACTTCAGGGGGCATCGTCGCTACTGTCGCAAGATCCCGCGCCGCTTATCCTTTTCGAGTGCTGGGAGGGTCGATGTGAAGTTGCGCTACGCCTGCTCACCGACCACGGCTATGTGGTGAGTGATGCTTCTCACGATATGAAGCTTGCCGTAAAGCCTGCTTCCGTTGTTTGCCGGGCATCCGCATGAGTGGCCTCTTACCCAACGCGCCTCTACAGGGCGAGCCTGTATCGGGCGATACATCCAGACGCTTTCCTGTGTGGGGCGAGTGGATTTGCCTCTGCCTGACGTTCGGACTGGTCGGACTCTGGTACACCAACCCGCTATGGCGCCATTGGGGCGCCTATCTCGTGGATGGCGCCGATCCTTTACACAATGTTTGTGTTTCCGGGTGGCTCTCCAGGCGTATCCTCGCGGGACGCCTCAGCGGTATCTGGGATGTGCCCCCGATCTATTATCCCGCGCGGCTTACCCTGACGTACACGGATCCACAGATCGGGGTGACGCTGCTTGGCCTCCCCATCTACGCTTTCACGCGCAACATCGTCGCGGCCTATAACTTCGTGGTTGTGATCTCGATGCCCTTGTGCGCCCTGGGCGCTTATGCCCTCGCTCGCCACCTTACCGGGAGCCGCGGCGCGGCGCTGATAGCCGGGATCGCATGGGGGTTCGGTGCGTGGCACGCGGCGCATGCAAGCCACCAACAGTTGTTGTCGCTGGAGGCGCTGCCCTGGCTTTTGCTCTGTATGCACCGCTATGGAGAAACGAAGCAAGACCGTTATCTGGTCGGGATTTTCCTCTGGTGGGTCGTTCAGGAGTACCTTTGCGAATACTGGGGAATGTTTCTGATCCTTCTGATCGGTCCGTTCGCGCTCATTTTGTTGAGACTTACCTATCGGTTGCGTGGGCGTGACCTCGCGAAGCCCTGGATCGCCATCGCGCTCGCGATCCTTGCCTGGATGCCCGCGCAATGGCTGTTTCTGGTGCAGGTGCGTCAGGGACACCAGCATGGTGCGGCGATGGTCATCGGGTTTAGCGCCAACCTTGCGCATTACCTCCCCGAGCCGGGTTCCTGGCTTTTAGGGCAATGGGAGCATCCGGGTTTATCTACGGAGTTTACGCTGACATTGGGAGCGGTCGTACTGGGACTTGCCTTTCTGATGATCCTGTTGTTATTCCGCCACACACGGCAATCCGCTGCTCCGCTCTCTCCCACGCGGGCAGCCATCGGTCGAGTCCTCGCTCGGGTCGCGCCGGTGGGACTGATCGTATCCGCGATCGCCTGGATCATCATGGGTAGCCTGGGGACGAACGATCTTACCTATCTGGGGCTGACGGTAACACTCGTCAATTCAGGCACCGTATCCCGGTTATTTCTGGTAAGTCTGCTTTTATGGCTGAACGCACCGTTGCTTGCCTGGCTAAGAGAGCAGCGCGTCCACGCGCGAGATGTACGCCATCCCTTACTGCCATACGTGGCTCTCGCGTTCCTTGCGGCGATCTGGTCCTGTGGTTACAGCATTCGGTTCGGAGGGACATGGCTCTGTCCCGGTGTTCACTGGCTGGTGGCCTGGCTGCCCGGCGTCAAGAGTTTTCGTGTTTTGGCGCGGATGGGGATATTCGCCGATCTGGCGCTGGCCATGCTCGCGGCAGGCGGCGCGGCCCATTGCCTACGGATGCTACGGGAGAGGGGGCTGGCCCTGCCGTTGCGGGCCACGGGCACAGCGGCCGTCTGCATCCTCGTTCTAGTGGAAAATGTGCCGCGGACGGGCACCCCGTTCGCTTTTAGCAGCGCGTGTCTTCCGGCCCCTCGCGCGGTGGACACCTGGCTGGCTTCTCAACCCCCGGGGCCGCTTGTGGAACTGCCGCTCGGAGGCCCGGAGATGAACCGTATGTGGTATCAGCTGCGCCATCAAAACCCGACTATGAACGGATTTGGCACCTTTACGCGTCCTGGTTACGGACAGGATGCCGATCTTCTCCGTAATCCGCAGTCCCCTGCCGCCATCGCGCGTCTGCGTGCGTTGGGCGTAAAATATGTGATTGTAGACGCTTCGATGGGAGGGGCGCATGCGCTCGCTTCTCCCTATCGCCTCCGTTTCGAGGACACGGTCGCCGCCGCATTCGAACTGCCTCGCTGATCGTGGCGGGCTGTCGCGCATGCTTCCAGCAATCCAATCAGGCATTTTGCCGGGGATAACCTCAGGGCAGTCGCTGGGGAATATTGAGATGTTGGTCGATCGTTTCCGCGTAGGCAGGCGCGACAAGACGATCCGGGAAGACCGCCAGGCAATGCGCCCCTGCAGACTGTGCGGAAGGATAACGAATGGCCTGAAAACTGCCGCAATCATATGCCGCCTGCCCCAGAAGCTGTGTGGCGGCGGGACGACCGCGCCGTTGCGCCAGACGCCATGGACGCAATAGTTCCTGAGTAGTTGTATTGAGAGCTTGCTGTATGGTTACATCTGTTATGTCCAGTATGCTGTCGATATGGGTACGCACGGAAATCAGAACGGTCGGCGGCAACGCAGGCGCCTGCGTGGGCACACCGGACCAGGCTCGTGTATGTACACGATTGGCTTCCGCATAAGCTGTCTGCGGGTCCAGAGCGAGATAGAGCGTAGCCGAGCCGCCGATTGGCGTGTATCGCGCGCCTCGTTGCCGCGCTCCCTCACTGAAAAGAGGCAAAGGGTGGCTATAC
>JBBRKX010000580.1:0-4313 GCA_038231675.1 Chthonomonadales bacterium
GGCCTTGTCGGTTTGCGCCCACGCGCCGACGATGTTCTGGAAGTCAAGCCTCTCGCGCCCAGCAACTGGCCGTACTTCGCTCTCGATGACGTTCCGTATCACGGGCATCGTGTTTCGATTCTTTGGGACAGATCCGGCGCACATTATGGCAAGGGCGCGGGGTTCCGGCTATTCGTCGACGGCAAGCAGGCCGCCGCAAGTCCCAGGCTGAGCCGGCTGACGGCGAATCTGGCGCCAGGATTTGTGATGCCTGCAAAGGCGCGACCGATCAATTATGCGGTGAACAACGAGGGAACTTTCTTTCCCCGACTGACGGCCTCTTTCACCGATGCACAGAGTTCCCTGAGCCAGGTCAACGATGGCAACTACTGGTACCATGTTTCCCCGCCGAACCGTTGGAGTTGCGCCGCTTCCGGCCATTCCGTGGACTGGTGCGCCGTAAACTTCGGCGCTCCACGCCCGATCAATTCGGTGAAGCTCTATGTTCTGGACGACGGCAAGGACAGCGGAATCGAAGCGCCGGTACTAATCGATCTGCAATATTGGGATGGCCGTGATTGGCGCAGTGTACCGGATCAGAAAAGGCATCCCCTGAATCCCACCGGACATACGGCGAACACCATCACATTCCCGACAGGTAACTATACTAAATTGCGCGCCGTCTTCACAAATAAGAGTGGGGCGGGCTCCGGCCTTTCCGAATTCGAAGCCTGGGGCGAGGGTCCCCTGCCCGTGTCCGCTCCCAACGCCCCGGTGGCAAATATCGCTTATAACCCAACGGGTTCCGGATTTCCAAAAGCGTCCGCATCGTACACTTCGCCGTTCGACCGTGTGGAAGAGGTAAACGATGGCAAAATCTTCTTCAGCGCCAATTCCCGCAACCGATGGACCGCTTTTCAGTCACCGAATCACACCGACTGGGTCGCCATCGACTTCGGCGCGACGAAGACGGTGGGTGTGATCCTGCTGCATCTGTTCGGCGACAACGGCGGCGTACAGGCTCCCGCGAATTACGACGTCCAGTATTGGAACGGAACCGATTGGGTCGATGCGGACACGCAGTCCAAGTCTCCCCCCACGCCTGTTGCTAGCGCAGTCAATACCGTACACATCAAGCCCGTGCAGACAAGTAAGGTGCGGGTCATCTTTACACATCGCAAAGGCGCGTTTAGCGGCCTGACCGAGATGGAGGTATGGGAAAATGACGCGGTGCTAAACCAATGACGCAACGATTAGGATAGATTGGATGGACCACGCGCAGTTTGGCGTTCTCAACCTGGTGGCGACCGCATTCGCCACCTACTTCTTCACCGCGATCATCTGGTATACCCACATTTTGGGCTATCCACTCTGGCGCTGGGTAGGGAAAGCAGAGTTCCCTGCGTTGCATCGGGAATATCTACGACGGCTGCCTCTCATCGTGCAGCTTCCATACACTTTTCTGATCGGCAGCAACGGCCTGCTTTTCTTTTTCCGACCCACGACTCTGAGTCGCGGGCCGGTTGCCGTACTCTTCCTTCTCCATGCGCTCGTCTTAATCGTGAGCGTCGCGTTCGCCGGGCCCCTGCACGGCCGGTTGCAAACCGAGGAGCAATGTACGCCGGATGCACTTCGCCGCCTGCTCTTTTACAATTCGATTCGAGTCCTCCTGATGGCGACAAGCAGCGCAATCGTCAGCCTTTTGCTATTCCACATGCTTCTCCTCAACAGCAGTTAGAGGTTAGCATTCAGTAAACGTCATCTCCCCATAGATCAGCGCCTTAAAGACCTGATTCGAAACGCAAGTCGTTTTTAACGTACGTCACTATCGACGTACGTCGTTTTTAACGTATAATGTAGGCCAGTGAGGAATGAGAGGTTCCCTTTAACGAACTCTCCAATATTCTGTCGTCGCAAACCAACATCAATGATCCTGAAAAAGCACGGAACGTTCTGGTCCTACTGCAGCGCGACCACTACGTTTCTCTAGACGTCAGCGGCTATCGCTTTGTCTTTCCGCTTATTCAACGCTGGTGGCGAACTAATCGAGGTCTAGCATCATGAAGAGTTCCTTCCTTTCAAGCTTCACGCCAAGCCTGATGGCGCCGGACACATTGGAGGCGCTCTTCGTAAAGCGTGAACCGATTGTGCAAGGCTTGACGGATCATATACGGGACAGCGCACTTACGCAGGCAAAGCACCATACCGTGCTTATCGGCTCGCGCGGCATCGGCAAGACGCATCTGGTCGCGCTCGTATACAACCGTATCAAAGCGATGGAAGACCTCACGGGCCATCTGCGCATTGCATGGCTCCGCGAAGAAGAGTGGGGCGTCGGCTCTTTTCTGGATCTCCTGATTCGCATTTTTCGATCTCTGGAAAGCGACTATCCGGGCGAACTCCCATCGGACCAGATCGAAGCGATCTATGACCTTGATCCCGCTCACGCGGAAGTTGTCGCCGGGTGTTTGTTAAAGGAGTTTATGGGCGATCGCGCCCTTCTCATCCTCATCGAAAACCTGGACGACGTTTTCAAAGGCATGGAGATTACAGGGCAGCAGAAACTTCGTGCGTACCTCCAGGAAAATCCGTTTTGCACCATCCTTGCGACTTCTCAGAAGCTCTTCAACGGCATTTCCCGTCAAACGTATCCGTTCTATGGGTTCTTCCGAGCGGTCCATCTCACGGATTTCGCTCTGGACGACGCCATTGCGCTTTTCGTCAATATCGCAAATTTCAAAGGCGATGCAAGACTCGCCTCTTTTCTTAAGTCTCCGACAGGCCGAGCCCGAACCAGAGCGATCCGGCATCTAGCGGGCGGCAATCCGCGCGTTTACGTGATCCTTTCCCAGTTCTTGACACGCGAATCCATGGATGATCTCGTCGAGCCTTTCCTGTGTATGCTGGACGAACTAACCCCCTACTATCAGGCACGTTTATCCTTTCTTTCCTCACAGCAACGAAAGATCGTTGGGTTCCTGTGCGACACAGGGGCAGCAGTACCGGTCAAAGAGATCGCAAAGCGAACGTTCATCACCCAGCAGACCTTGTCAAGCCAACTGAAAGACCTCCGTGAAAAAGGATATGTACACTCCGACCCTCTCGGCCCAACCGGAAGGGACACTTACTATGAACTCTGTGAGCCCCTCATGCGAATGTGCGTAGAAGTAAAAAAAAATCGCGGGGGTCCAATTCGTCTCTTTATAGAATTTCTCCAACTCTGGTACACAGAGGACGAACTTCGCCTGATGGCGGCCCGGAAATCAGTTCCCGAAATGGAGAGAGATTATATTCTTCGTGCCATTCGTGCCGCAGAAGAATCCATTGAGGACCCAAGAATAAGAGCATGCACTGAAGACTTACTTGCTTACATCGCGAATGGCGAGACCATTCGAGCTCTAGAAATTACAGAGGAACTAATTTATCTACGAGGTTCTCTTGAGGATTGGCTACAGAGTGCGATTCTCCTCTATGGTCTGAAACGCTATGAAGAAGCAATCACATCCTGCAACAAGGCTATCATAATCGATGCTTCCGACAAGTACACTTGGTATCTTCACGGAGTAATATTTCACACTATGCATCGTTATGAGGAAGCAGTGGCAGCATTTGACGCATCGCTCAAAATTGATCCAGGCTTCCTGAACGGCTGGCTTCAGCGAGGCAGGACTCTGAGTTGTTTAGGCCTCCAGGAACAAGGAATTGCGTCATGTGACAAAGCAATCGAACTTGATCCGACAAGTAAAAGTGCTTTCTATTGGCGCGGAGCCTTGCTCCTAGCAAAACAGAATGCTACTTTAGCGCTGTCCTCGTTTAATACAGCAATTCGAATAGAGCCGAATTATGCAGAGGCATGGTTCGGACGTGGGTCAGCGCTCGAGATCATGCAAAATATCGGAGACTCCCTGACGGCATTTGACCGAGCGATCGAGATTGACCCGCAAATGTCAGAAGCTTGGCTGTTTAGAGGCCGTATTCTTATAGACAACCAGCGATACCATGAGGCGTGGAGCTCTTACAAAAAAGCTATCTCCGCAGCAATAAACAGAAATGAACGTCAGGCTATTCTGGATGTTCTCGTAGCTGCCATCCGATCATTGAGAAGTACCGGAGCAGACACCAAAATTGTACAGGATTCTCTAGCGGACTGGCAAACCATCTTGATCGGAAGATCTGAATTTACTATTCCCTTTCGGATGTTGACCACAGCCGTGCAATATTTGCAGACCAACGACAAGCGTATACTTTTAGAACTCCCAGCGGAGCAGCGCACAGCCTTATTAGAATATCTGGGGTTGGAAGGTCTTGAGGAATAATCTTCTACTACGGTGCGA
>JBBRKX010000581.1:0-4305 GCA_038231675.1 Chthonomonadales bacterium
GGGGAACCAGGGATTGGGCACGCGGATGTTGCCTTCGGAACCCCAGATTCGAAGTTCGCTGTCTGCGGCGACCTGTGTGCCGCAGGCGAGGCTCGCCACAATACCGCCCGGAAACTTCAGGCTCGCGGTTGCCTGCTCGTCCACGCGACTGATGGGGCCGATGTGGCCCACGCCCACGACGCTTTCCGGCTCCGAGCCGGCAATCAGCCTCGTCATGGAAGCCGTATAGCAGCCAACATCCATGATCCCGCCGCCCGCAGCGGGATTCGACATCCGAATGTTCTCGTACTTGGGGCCCAGATTATAACTGAAATTCGCTTGGATCAGCCGAACATCCCCGATTACCCGATCTTCGATCAACTGCTTCAGCCGCGCCGTTTGCGGATGACAGCGATACATAAACGCTTCCATCATGAAGACGTCGTGTTTTCTTACCGCATCGATAACCGGCAGCGCCTCCGCATGGTTCACCGTAAACGGCTTTTCACAGAGGATGTGTTTTTTTGCCTCCGCGCACTTGATGGTCCATTCCGCATGCATATGGTTCGGTAGAGAGATATAAATCGCGTCCACTTCGGGATCCGCCAGCAACGCATCGTAGGTCGCATGTCGGTTGGCCACGTCGAACTCGGTTCCGAACTTATCCGCCGCTTCCTGGGTGCGGCTTCCCACCGCGATCAACTTCCCGGTCCGCGACCCCGCAACCCCCTTGGCGAATGTCTTGGCGATGCCGCCTGTTCCCATAATTCCCCAGCGTAGCGCGCTCATTGGACGATATCCTCTCTTGATGCACGGAGCAGTGAATGATCCGCGTCCTTATCATGTAATGCATGCTGTTCAGCGCCGGCGCTTAACCCGAGGCGGACGCTTCATTACGTTCGCGCCTAAATTTACCATTGCCAGGGAAGGTTCCTTCCGATGCCTCCCCTCACGATAATTCTCGCCTTCCCGTGTTTACGTAGTCATGGTTGCGTGGTGTGGCTTCAGGGCAAAGAAAGTCCCTTCCTTGCCATGGTAAAATTATTACGGATACATTTTTCAAAGCAATTGACTTTTATGCGTTACTAGTATATAATGCCGTTAACGTAGTCTAAGATTACGCCAGCACGCTACTAGTGGTAACGACAAGTCTGTCCAATATAAGGCAGACAATCCAACAGAAGGGTGGTATTCAACGTGGACACAGCCACAGAGAAACGCCGTAAGTACATCGGTGTAGGGGGGGATGACGTGCCTTCATTAGGAGTTCTTGAGGGCGACATCCTGCGCCTATTGTGGGACGCCGGCGAGC
Organism: Chthonomonadales bacterium; assembly: GCA_038231675.1. Taxonomy (GTDB): domain Bacteria; phylum Armatimonadota; class Chthonomonadetes; order Chthonomonadales; family Chthonomonadaceae; genus JBBRKX01. Next base: position 1,292 of record JBBRKX010000581.1, read on the forward strand.
CGCAATCGTCCGTTCAAGTCTATGAGTCGATGCATTTTTCGCGACGCTCCGAGCGCCGTGAAATGCAGTCGCCTTCGACGATCGCGGTTACGCTCAGTCGAATGGTCGAGAAAGGTCTGCTCACCGTCGAGCGACGGCCACGTGGTGGCAAGGGCTATTACGGGCCGACCAAAACCCGTGCGGAGGTTGTTGCCGCCGTGATGAACGACGTCAGCCGTCGCCTCACCGGTCAACCGCTTGGGTATGTATTGGATCGTCTGCAGCACGGCGACACCGGTAAGGCCAAAGCCAACGGCAACACGCCGGACGATGGCAAGGACTCTGGGCTGGACGCGCTCGTCAAGGAGATGAAGCGGCTGGTCAAGGACGACAGCACCTACGTGCCGCCTCGGATCGATCCTTACTACCTCTAAATCCGTGAGCGCCTGACCCATGGGCGACTCGCATCAGAATGCAATGCAAGGGCCGGGACACCTGATACCGGCCCTTGTCATTCCGTCAAGTTGAAATCCCCCTTGTTCGCGTTTACTCCCTCATATTGCAGCGTGTTTCCTTTTACATCCTTGTAATCGAACGCACTCGACTTGCCCTTGATGAAGCGAGCGACCGGCCATGTCGCATTGTTTTCCACGACGATGGGATTCTTCCCGTCGCGGCCTATGAGGATGTTGGCGGAAAAACCTCCATTCTCACCGAAACGCACTTGAAATGAGCGCGGGTCCTCTTTGACCGTAAAGGCAACATAAGCGAAGGAGCGTGGACCGCCCCCGGCTCCGCCCTTCGCGAATACCGCGAGTGCAAGCTTTTCCAGCGCCGGACGCTGTTCAGGCGTCGCGCGCGCATCCAGAAACCCCATCGGCCCTTTGGGACCTTCTCCACCACCAAACGCAAGGCCGTCCAATTTTACGGCGCCCATACGGGCCGTTTTCAGCCGATAGGCATATACGGTGTTGCAGAAGCCCCTCGACGGACTCTGGCCGAAGTTGCAAGGGCAAGGAACACTGCAGGAACATGCCTCCAGAAGCGTTCCGTTCGCCTGCCAACCTGGCTCGGCGTTCCCCGTGCGTTCTCCCTGTACTAAATTTCCTGAGACCGCCATCAGCAGCAAACTGAGGGCAATGTTGCGCGCCATCATCGCATATCTCCTTACCTCATTTCGTTCCAGGCAATGCACCATGCTGATCTGGTTCGACATTTATACCGCGATACCTTCCTGTACGTGCGGTTGCCGACGAAGAATGCGTGCACTTCGGGCCCTCATTTGCCCCCTCGATTCGCTTCCCGCTTTCATTCTGCCGATAATAAACTGTTCCACCCGCGCGGAGTCTCTCTTGCACGCAAAGCCCGCTACACGGTAATTATAACAGGAGGGATTCTCTCCGGCGCCCCCACGCCATACCGAAGAGGAATGCGCAACGATTCCCGCGAATAGCTCCGTCAATAGAATGTACGATTTGTTTCATCCCCGCTGTAACTCCTCATCATTCGAAAAGATGTCATGGCGGATCGACTTTCATGGAGGTAGTAACCAATGAAGCGCCTGGCAATACCGGTCGCCGTCTCTCTCATCTGCTGCATGTCTCGCGCGCATGCGGTGGAAAACACTCTCAAGATTTCCAAGTTCGCCATTACCGCCAAGGCCGATCTGGGCGAGGTCACCTTCACCTATCACATTTCGCCGGAAAATAAGAGCGCCGATGTGGCCGTGCAGGCATATGCCCACCGCGACGATATCAAAACGAAGGAGCAATGGGACTCGATTATCCCCGGCGAGAATTCCACGCCTCCCATCATCAGTCTCTTCAAAGGCATCGACAATACCGGGACCTTCAAGGTGCGGATGAGCAAAGGCGTGTACGGCGCCTGTCGCGTGATGCTCTTCAACTCTCCAGACGGCAAGTCCATCGATTTTGGGCGCGTAATCTATGACTCCAATGCGGATGCAAATGTAAAGAGCTTGAAACTCGCGCTGACGGTGGCGACCAGTGATAAGCGTATCTTACAACCGCATCTCGTGCTTCCCAAAACCGCCGACATCGTGGACAATAAAGACGGCACCGTCAAGGTCAACATCGCCGCTGAACTCAGAGTGCCCCGGGATTACAAGACTCTCGACGATGGTCTCTTTGTGATGGCGAAAGGCGAAGTTGGCTTTTCGCAGGTCTGGGCGGCATTGAAAGACGGATCCACCGGCGGCAATGCCCTCGACGATTATCGTAAGATCCCCGTCAAACTCAGCATCGCGAATGTCAAACCGGGGCTATGGAACGTGCAGTTCGGGATCTTCAAGCAGAACTTCGGCGATCCCCTCGAATGGTCCTGGCCCGGACTCGATGTCGAAGTCGGCGGAGAAAAGTGGATCACCAAAGCGCCCGAAGCCAGGATCCCCCCGCGACTACGCGTGCGTAACCATCGCTTCGAAAACGTCAATGGAGCGGTCTATGATTTCTATGCCGAAAACCCCAACGGCAAGAAAGCGGTCGCATTCGTGCGCGGCGGCAACTATGGCAACGCCATCTGCTGGACCATTCGACCCGAACTCGACAACCCCGGCTTTTTCGAGGTGCTCAAAGAGGCGGGGGTGAAGTATCTGCGTATGAACGTCAACCCCGACCGCTACTACGATGAATCGCTTTACCGGCATGTCGTCGATCAGGTGATCCAGAACATGTGGGCGTCGGGACTGTATCCGATCTTGTGTCCGCAGGACCTGCCCAAGGCGGATACGATCGAAGGGCGTGTGGCGAAAGGGTTGGAAGTGGTCCAATCGATGGCGCAGCGCTATAAAGGCAAGAGCCTGTGGCTCGAGGTGTGCAATGAGCCGCATGAGTTCGGGAAGTGGGCGGACTGGAAGCCGATTGCGACGAAGTATGTCAAAGCGATCCGCGACATCGATAACGACGCGTTTGTGATCGTTCCTTTGGAAGGTTTCAGCAAAGATGCGACGGATGCGGCAAAGTCTCCGATTACGGATGTGCATGTGGATCTGTACGATGCGCACGCGTATGTGAACC
>JBBRKX010000582.1:0-4295 GCA_038231675.1 Chthonomonadales bacterium
TAAGGGCTCGTCACAAAACAACCGGTACGTGAACCGACGCAGATGCAGTTCGCAATGTTGCCCCATTTGTGAAACTTATTGTATGACAGGCACTAAGCTGCAGGTGGCAGACAAACAGGAGCAGTGGTAATACGACCACCGCTCCTGTTTGACGTTTGCTGGGTAAACAGCACAGCAACCGCGCCTGTTACGCTAAAGTAAACTAAGGACGGGAAGAGGAAGTCTCAGAGCCAACCGCGCTATAGATACGGAACTCGGCGATGCCCCAGTAGTTGGGACTGGAGCGGGTCTGGACAACGCGGATATAACGGGAGGTACGGGGAGGAAAGAGGATTGTGGTTGTTGGCCTGCCGCGCCCTGCAGCAATCGGCTTGCCCCACTGCGTTCCGTTATTACTGACATACACTTCATACCCGCGCGGATAGTCGTCGGTGTAGCGCCCGCACGTAAACACAATCTTATCGAACTTTTGCGGCTCGCCCATATCCACCTGATAGTAATCGCCGGGTTGAGAAGCACGGGTGGTAGAAGCGCGGCGGTAATCGTCCTCGCGCGGCTGCGACGGTAAAAGCGGCAGCGCCGTGTCATTCCACCGCCCCGGCCCGCCGGTCGCGCTCCACCCATGCGACGGTACTACGGTCTCCTTTACATCTTTCTTATGAACCGAAGCAGGGAGCGAAGCGCCATAGGGAGCATAGACCTGGAAATCCGCTATTGCCCAGTGATGCCACGTCTTGCCCATCTGGACTACCTTGATATAACGCGCTGTTCGCACTGGAAAGGAGAGCCGAAGGACGCTTTGATCGTTCTTTCCCTGCGCTACAGGCATCCCCCAGGCAATGCCATCGTTAGAGGTATAGACTTCATAACCGCGCGGGTAGTCTCCAGCAAAAGCTCGCGTGTCTATCAGCAGCCGTGTAAACGCGCATTTTGCTCCCATATCCACTTGAAACCACTGGCCTGGCTCCTGCGCCTTGCCGGACGTCCAGTAGTCAGACTGCGTCACCGCCTCCCCGCCAAGCGCGTCCTCCGGCTGGTTTTGGCGGCTCCTATCGCCTGTCGGCGCTGCAAAAGCCGTAGCCGTCCATCCCGTCCGATCCAGCGATGCGCCATGCAGGGGCATGATACCGTGATTGTCGTCCCACGCCTTATCGCCCAGCCAGGAAAGATTCGACGGCTTCGAGCCGTCGAGCGTGTCTACCTGCCACCCGCCGTTCTTATCGTCGGGCGCACACAGCGAATGGCGGTCTGACGGAAACCAGTGCCAGACGCATCGCCCGATGTGACGCGGCTTGCAGACAGCGAACATAGCTTCGACAGGAGCGGCATAATCCCTGTAATCGGCAGGCCCATACTCCGACACGAAGAGCGCCAGACCTGCAGCCTGAACGCGATCCACGTAGTTGCTCAGTTTCTCCTCACCGCCCGGCCTCCACTCTTCATTGACGTGAAATGAGTACAGCAGGTTGGCGTAGCGCCGCGAGAGATTCGGGCCAAACCCGAGGATAGCGCTATAAGAATCTGGAACGGGATAAGTGCCGTTACTGCCATCTTCGCTGCCTTTACCGCTGCCTTCACAGACGATGATATTCTCGGCTCCGGCCTCCTGTCGAATTGCTTTAATCACCCGCTCATGCGTTGTCAGCCATTGCTGCTGCGCTCTCTTATCGTCGTGGCTGCCTGGGCCGGACATAACCTCAAACCAGACATAGGGGTTATTTTTATAACGCGCGGCAAGGTCTTTCTCCCAAGACGCCAGATCCGTAAGAGAGGGCGCTCCCGCAGGCTGAGCGGGGTCTTGATAGTAGCCTCCTGTACGGTCGCGGGGGTCAATCAGGACAACGATATTGCGGGAAGTGAACTCCTGCACAATTTCGTCCAGGTCGTTCGCTTCCTTTTTGTCAGTCGCCTTTCCCTTTACTCCCGGCAGGAGCGGCTGTATCTTGCAGTTCACGCGGATCAGGTTGAATTTCCAAATTTTGCTGATCGCATCAATATCCTGAACTGTCTTCCTGTTCCACTGCCAGCCGGGGCCATTCACGTTCACCCCATGAATGATGAACTCGGAGCCGTCTTTAAGAATACGGTTTCCCGCAATTTTGAACGTTGCGACTGCCGGATTCGCCCGACTCGGCGCAGGAAACCCGAAGCAGAGACAAACGAGCAGCGACCATTGGAAAATGCGGCTTCGCATTCAACACCCTTTCACCATCATGCCGAGACTGTAGCTATTCGACTACCGCTTCCGGCTCTTCCGCTTCCTCAGGTGTTCCGGTATGCGTGGTGGCTAGCGAGGCGAGCGCAGTATCCGCCGGAGTCAATATTTTGCAGCCTTTTTGAGGAGGAAGGTCGGCTACTCGGATAACCTGCCCCATCTGAAGATCGGCAATATTCACATTGATATGATCGGGCAGGCTAGCCGGGTCGCATTCGATCTCGAGCCGATCAATCTGATGCTGTAATACCGCTTCACCGTGATGCACCGCTTCCGGCTCACCTAGGAACACGAGCGGGACGTGAGTCTTAACGGTATCGTCGCTTCGTACTTGCTGAAAGGTGACATGGAGAAGTTTCTGCGTCATGGGATCGCGCTGCATATTGCTTACAATGGCGCGCTGCTTACGGCTGTCCTCCGATGAGACGAGTTCGACAAGCGCCGCTTCTCCATATCTGCGAATAAACTCATCCAGCGGTTTGGCTTCCAGCTGATAATGCGCGGTTGGCATGCCCTTATGCTGGACGGACACAGGCACATAGCCATTACGGCGAAGTTGATTGATTTCGCCCTTTGTTTTAGTATTGATTGGATTCAGCGTTAATTGTAATGCCATAGTATCATTTCCTTCCTGGTTCAAGGCCCAAACAACTTTTCTCAGTATTTCAATAATCCACTTCACACTATACCCCGATTTGTACGCAGAAGGTAAGCTCAAGTTCAAGATGCGACAAGTAAATGGCAGGTGGACAGGTGTAAAAAAGAGCGGACAGTAAAATGTCCGCTCCTTTCGTATGCGAGAGCGCTGATGAATAGCGCCCATATGGCAGAAGAGACAAAACGTGCCGTATGGGGATGTAACGAGTCCTAGAACGAGAAACGAAAAGGAGTGTGACAGGAAGATACGGTAAATTCGGTGATGCATTAAACCGCTCCCACCACGCCTTCCAATGGGCCGTTCGTCTGCGGCATTGAAATCCTGACTGACAGCGCAAGCGGCTGGAGCGAACTGTTCACCCACAGTGAGCGATTAGTACGGGCGGTTGGAATGGAGTCGAACCGACAGCCGCTGAACCGGCAGTACCACCTGGACGCATTGGGCAGCGTTCTCGCGACCAGCGGAAGCAACCAGAGTATTGAGACACAGTACCAGACGGACGCTTTCGGCAACATACGCGCAGGCAGCGCGGCTGACAATCCGCATGTCTACCTGGGCGGACTGGGCTACTGGAACGAGCCGAACCTGGGCCTGGACTATGTGAGAGCCAGGTGGCTGAACACCCAGACCGGCAGTTGGCTGCATTTGCCGCATCCACCGGATCCGCCGCATTTGCCTGAATTTACCGCATTTGCCGAATTGCCCGCTTCTGATTGATCTGGTAGATGAAGGCGAGGACTTCGGCGACGGCTTCGTACAGGTCGGAGGGAATTTCGCGGCCAATCTCCGCCTGCTTGTAGAGGGCGCGGGCAAGCGGAGGATTTTCCACCAGAGGAATATCATTCTCCTGCGCGATGTCGCGAATTTTGTGGGCGATCAGATCCTGTCCTTTTGCAAGAACCACAGGCGCGCCCATCTTTTCCGCATCGTACTTCAGGGCGACGGCAAAATGCGTGGGATTCGTAATGATGACATCCGCTTTAGGCACATCCGACATCATCCGTTTTTTCGCGAGGGCTTTGTGACGGGCACGGATACGAGCCTTCCACTGTGGGTCGCCTTCCGACTGTTTATTCTCCTGCTTTATCTCCTGCTTGCTCATCCTGAGCTTCTTCTCATGCTGCCAGCGTTGGTAGGCGAAGTCCAGAGCCGCCATCACCAGAATAGCCGCGACTACCCGAAGCGCCATATTGAAGAGGACGTTACCGATGATTCCGATTGCAGCGGAAATGTCCATGCGCGCCATCATCACAAGCTGCGGATAACTGTCTCGCGCTGTGGTGTAAGCAATGTAACCGATAAAACCGATTTTGAAAAGGGACTTGACCAGTTCAACGTATGCTCGTGTCGAGAAGAAGCGCTTTGCGCCGCTTAGAGGATTGATGCGATTGAAATCCGGTGTCAGGGACTGCGTGGCAAAAA
>JBBRKX010000583.1:0-4289 GCA_038231675.1 Chthonomonadales bacterium
ATGCGCAATCCGGTCAAGTGCGGAAACAGTGTTTCGATTTTCATGTCTACTTTCGAGGGTGAACGAGGCATTTCTATTCGATACGTGGTCGCCCTATCTCAAGTGCCTCTCGAAGCCTGCACCAAAAGTGACGAAGAACCAGGGAATGTATCCATCTCGACAACCACTTCTGCAATCGAGGCTGCTCTCTTACCGTGTGAATGGACCATGCCAATCTATCCCCACGTGGGGAAATTATGACCTCTTCGTTCCACGCCAGGGCAGTGTCATGCTCGAGCCCTCTCCGGCGTTAAAAAGGTTGATTGTGTATTGCCTGACATGGGCAGGGCCGCCATCTACGCTGAACTCAAAGAAATTGATTTCGCGTTGTGAGCCCTTGGGGATGAAACCACGGCTGTCCGGTGTAGCGAGTATACGTCCTGACGGCAAACAACCCAGCAAACGTACGGGAACCTCATCCCAATGATTGTACGTTCCCTTAGGAAACCCTATGGAAATTTCGTGGGTAATGTGGGAAGAATTAACGCTTTCCACGATTGCAGTGATACCTGGCCCTCCCTTCAGAGCCAGTCGCACCCACTGCTTGCTATCGCGCAGCCAAATCGGACCTGATATATTAAATCCGAGCCTTGATTCTCGCTTTGTAAAGGAAGAACCGTCTAACGAAGCCGATGTTTCGCCGCTCGATGTGCCCCATAGGACGTGTGTGCCATCAGGCGAGGTTGAAAGGTCTTCTCCTACCCAATCATTGCCCACCTGATGATCCAACGCGCTCAGGACGGTTCTTCTCCCTGTATGGATATCCAACTTTGTAAGCCGTTCAGAGGGATCTAAGTATGTTGGACATAACAATCTCATGGTCGGACAGCCAGCCATAGCCCACATTACGAGAAAACATCCAATGAAGCCCCGGATACTGGGAGGACCATGCCAAATTTTTGCTAAGAGGGGCAGCGCCATAACGCGCGTTGCGCGCTTTGTGAGTAGGAAAGAGGCAGGAGAAAGGCGCATCATCATGCCTGCGACGCCTAGGATGCTCGCAACGATCAGTGTGATCAGAATCCGTTTGCTTCTCCGCCTCGTGCTCATTCCTGATGTCCTGTTTCTGTTTCGCTGGCGCGAAGCAATTCGCTTTCGTCTGTTGTTGTAGCCGCCGTTACGGTGCGCAACAACGTTTCGGATGGCAGAAAGTTTGCAGAAGAACGGAGGAGTGTGTTGGGGTCCAGTTCGCTCATCGCCTGATGAACCCGCTCTAGAGTCACACCCAGTGCGTCCAGCACACCGGCGGCAATGCTTGACACAGATTTAGGACGCACAAGAGCAAATAAACTCCGGCGCTGTGGGTTTGCCTCGCTCATTACCCCTATCAGCAAATGCACTGTGTTGATGGTTTTGCTGTCTAACCTTCTTGCTTCGGCATACGCTGCATCGATAACGCGCTTAGCCGAAGGCAATAGGTGGGCATCGTCGCCGGTATTTGCGACGGCTGGCAGGCGAGGACGTAGATGCGCTTGCACCGTGTCCGGCAAAACACCAAGATGCCGAAGCACTGCAGCGGCCTTCGAGTCCTGTTGCGCAATGATGCCTAGCAGAATGTGTTCGGGACCCACCTGGTTGCCGCCTTGCTTCACTACCTCTTGTAGAGCGATAGCAATAGCATTTTTGGCATTTACGCTGAAACGTGACCACATGTGAAACACCACGGCGCGGAGCAGACACCGCTCCTTTGCTCCTCCGAAAGGGTATTTGGTGCAATGGTTACTTCACTTCCACCGCATATCCGATATTGTCTTTCAACTCCGTGCTGGTGCGCTTGATAATTTTGCCTCCAGCGCCTTCATGACGGTTATGCGCGATCAGGTTTCGCTCTCCGGGAGCGCCCGCGATCTCAATTCCGCTCCCTGCGGTGATATTGTCGATGATGTGCACATTGCGGCAGGGATACTGCTGCCCATGCCGGTTCGCGTCAACGAAGATGCCGGCAATGCCATCACTTGTGCCTTTATCCGTGCGAATGGTGTTTCCTTGGATGAGTAGACCGTCCACGCCTCCGGTCTGATACAGAGAAAGATAGGCGTTGCCACGATTATTGATGAGCTTGCTGTCAACAACGGCACTGTTGCAATGTCCTTTGTGCATCAAACCCTCGCCATCGTTGATATAATAATGTCTGTCGGCGCAGAGATTATTGTCATTGACAGCGAGAGAAATATTCTAGCCTCTCTCTGATTTCAACAAGCTTACGCTTGTTTGGCGTCGAGGACTTCCCGTACTTTTTTCAGGAGGCCGTTCGCGCTGAATGGTTTCTGCAGAAAGGCGACCCCGACAGGCAAAATGCCTTGAATCGAGGTGACTTCCTCGGTGTACCCAGAAACATAGAGCACGCGTGTGCCAGGCCGGACCTCGGAGAGCGCGTCCGCCAATTTCTTGCCGCCCATCTCCGGCATGATCGCATCCGTCACCAGGAGATGAATGTCGCGCGGATAACCGGCGGCTGCGGCGAGCGCAAGGACGCCGTTCTCCGCTTCCATGACCGTATAGCCGTTGCGTCGTAACGTAATCGCGGTAAGTTCGCGAACCAGTGGCTCATCCTCAACGACGAGGACGGTTTCGGAGCCGCGCAGGTCGATCTGGGCTCTGGGGGCTTCGTGGCGATCCGACTCCGCTTCGGCCACCTGGGGCAGATAAATTTTCATCGTCGTTCCAATTCCCGGCTCGCTGTAAACAAGGATATAGCCGCCGCTCTGTTTGACGATTCCGTACACGGTGGCGAGACCCAGGCCCGTTCCCTTGCCCACGCCTTTGGTGGTGAAGAACGGCTCGAAAAGTCGATCCTTGATTTTTGTGGTCATGCCCACACCCGTGTCGCTGATCGCCATCAGGAGATATTCGCCGGGAACGACGGTCGTTTGCTCGCGCAGAGGGTGGTCGGCGAGAGTGACATTCGCAGTCTCGATGAGGATCTTGCCGCCATGCGGCATGGCGTCCCGTGCATTGACGATCAAGTTGACGATGACCTGCTCCATCTGCGCAGGATCAGCCTTTACCCGCCCTGCATCCGGCGCAAGCTTTGCGATCAATGCGATATCTTCCCGGATAAGCGGCTTTAAAATAGAGTTCATGCCGACAATGAGGTCGTTCAAACGAATGACTCTGGCTTCGCTTACCTGCTTCCGTGCAAACGCCAATAACTGCGCGGTCAGCTTTGCGGCGCGCGTGGCCGCGCTTTGAATATTCTGAACATTGGGAAGCAGGTCGCTATCCTCGTTGAGCTCCATCTGCACCATTTCGGCATAACCAAGGATCACGCTCAGAAGGTTGTTGAAATCGTGCGCGATTCCCCCCGCCAGCCTTCCAATTCCCTCCATCTTTTGAGACTGCAAGAACTGCTGTTCCAGGCGTTTCCGCTCGGTGATATCCGTAACCGTCCCAAGCATTCGGACAGCCTGCCCGTGATCGTCGTAAACGACTCCCCCTGTGTCCTGCAGCCACCGGATGCCGCCATCCGGCGCAACGATCCGCATTTCGTGCTGATAGGGCCTGCCGCTCGCAATGGAATAGGCGAGCGCGGCGTGCTGCGCCTCTCTGTCTTCGGGATGGACCATTCGATCGTAGGCGTCATAGGTGGCCTCGAACGTGCCGGGAATTAAGCCCAAGAGACGCTCGGTCTCCTCGGACCGAGAAACCGCATTCGTACGGATATCCCACTCCCAGACGCCCATGTTCCCGGCATGGAGAGCGGCGCGAAGCCGGCGTTCGCTTTCCCGCAATGCTTCTTCGCTGTGAACGCGTGCCGTGACATCCGTACAAACTCCTACGGCGAGCCAGCGTTTGCCGGGTTCGATTATTTCCAGATGCACATCTTCGTGCAACCACCGAATCGACCCATCCGCGCATACGCAACGGAACTCCTGCTCATAACTCTTGTTATCTCGGACACTCCCGTGTCCCGTCACATCGGACGATTTACGGTCGTCCGGGAGACGGGAGCGATACCACGCGTGGGTGAAGGTTTCCCCCGCGTGTATCTCCAACGGTAGGAACCTCCGGGCGGCCTCTTCATCCGGAAAATTCAGATACCACCATAAATGTGCTTCGTTCGCCTCGCGGATATCGGCATACCATAGCAGGCACCGTGCACCGGACAGGACATACCTTCGCTCCTGTTCATGCTGTTGCTTTTCACTGATGTCTTTGAGGATGGAGATGGCCCCGACGATCTCTCCCCCCGAACTCTTGATGGGAGAAATGGCGATCAGGACGGCGATAGGTTTCCCATCCTTGCGTAA
>JBBRKX010000584.1:0-4285 GCA_038231675.1 Chthonomonadales bacterium
AGGAGAACGGTTACTTTGCTCCAGACCGGGCAGCGGAAGAGCCGCCGTTTGGGTTTACGTTAGCGCCGAATATGTTCTGACCGTCAAGAATTCCAGCCGTCGTCGCGCCACCTGGCGGGAGCTGCTTGAGCAGTGTGTCCACCGCGACCTCAAGCTGTCTATCTCTGCCCGCCACGATATCTTCCGGAGTATTCTCAACCGTGATGTCCGGCGGGATGCCCAGATTCTCCATGTTCTTCCCCTCGGACGTGTAATACGCCCAGGAAGGCAGACGAAATCGCGTTCCATTGACCAGAGCGCCTTCGTAGGTGCCGATCACATAGCCCGGCGTCGCGACGCCCACGATTTTGCCAAGCTTGAGCGCTCGGAAGCCGGCGGGAAAGATTTCGGCATCGCTATAGGAGTTCTGGTTGATCAGCAGGACAATCGGTTTCGTCCATGCGCGTTGCGGCTGGCTCTGGCGCAACCCGTCACGCGGCTGGGTAAATCCATAGATATGCCGGGAAAGCGCCGCAAGGATCGCGTCGTGCGTGTTGCCGCCGCCGTTGTTGCGAATGTCGAGAACGAGGCCATCCTTACCGAGCGCTTCGCTCCAGATTTCCCGCTCGAACTTCTTCAGGGAAGGCTGATCCATCCCCTGCACGTGGATATAGGCCAGACGGCTGTCGGAAAGCTTGTTGACCAGATTGCGGTCATGTTTCACGCGCGCGTCATACTCCAATCCAGCCCAGTCCGTTGTCGATATCGGTTTCAGCTTGATTGTCCGCGCCCCGTCTTTGCTGGGTTTGGAGTTGACCAGCAGTTCCACCGTCTTGCCTGCTTTATCCTGGAGCGTCTGGTAATAGTCCTCCGTCATGCGGACGTCCACACCATCCACGCTCAAGATGTAGTCGCCTGGGGTGAGACGCGTGGACGGCTTGTCTGCGGGTCCCTTCTCCATCACTCCACTTACCTTCAGGCCAGGGCCCGTGTAACTGTCGTCATAGAAGACGCCAAGGGTCGCGGTTTGCGGCCCGCCCGGCCTGCTTGCCGGCGAGATCTCGGAATGCGACGAGTTGACCTCTCCCACCATCTCCGAAAGCAGGTTCGCGAACTCTTCCGGTGTCGCGACGCCCTGCAGAAGCGGCTCGTATTTGGCGCGGATCGCATTCCAGTCGACGCCATGCATTTTGGCGTCATAAAAGGCCGCGCCGAACTTGCGATAAAACTCATTGAACGCCTGCTGATACTGGAGGCGGCGATCGAACAGCATTTCGGCATTGAAAGCGACCGCGGACACCGGGCCGCCCGCCACGCCCAGCGAGCGTGGCGTTCCATTCGCGCCCAGATAGAAGAAGCGTGCGCCATCCGGCGTGAAACGGATGTTCCCGCCCGCCTCTCCGCTGCCGGTCAACGGCTGCATCTGGCCGCCCGCTATCGGAACGACCCAGAAGTTATTGACGACATGGACGATCACTTTTTGACTATCCGGCGTCGGGGCATAGTCGTCCACGTTTCCAATAGGAAGCGTGATCGCCTTTGCCCGTTGCGTGATGTCATCAAAATCGATCTTGACATCTTTGCTGCGGTCGACCACCGGTTTCTTCACGCCCTCTTCCTGCGGCGTATCGTCTTCCTGCTCGAGCGGCAGCTGATAGACCTGGCCTGGCCCGCCGCGATCGGAGGCGAACAGCAGGCGCTTTCCGTCTTTCGTAAAGAGCGGATCCGCATTTTCCCCGGGATATTGCGTCACATCGATGGGCGCGCCGCCAATCGCCGGAACCACCCAGATATCCCGATTCTCGTAGCGGTCCATGCGCGAGAAAGCGACCCATTTGCTATCCGGGGACCATGACTGCGACGTAATTCCCGTCCCGAAGTGGTTGTTGCCGTTGCCTTCCGCGAGCCGCCGGGCCGGAGCGCCGCCTGCGGATGGGACGAGATACAGGCCGGAATTCGCGCCCGCCTTGGCGAACGAGATCCACTTGGAGTCGGGCGACCACTGGGGACTGCTTTCGACGTCCGGGTCATCCGTCAGTTTGACGATCGCCTTGGTCTTCACATCGATCGTGTACATGTCGGTCTGATTGCCTCTATCGGATACCATCACCAGTTTGGTGCTGTCCGGCGACCAGGTGATATCGTTGTCGGAACTACCCGCATCGGTAAGCCGCTTGGCGTCGCCGCCGGCGGTCGGGACCAGCCAGATCGAGCCGCGCAGGTCCAGCGCGAGCTGCTTGCCGTCCGGGGAGAGTTCCGACTCGGTCGCCTCGTTGTTCAGAACGACGCGCTCCTGATTATTGATTTTGTCGTCGGAATGTGCGAGGATGCGCAGTTTGGCCGCGCCGCTTCCGTCCGGCTTCACTGTGTAAAGATCGCCATTGTGGATATAGGCGAGCAGGGAGCCGTTTCGCGCGATCGCGGGATAGCGCACCGCATCCGTGGTGTAGTGCGTGACGGCGTGAGGCTCACCGCCCTCCACGGGCACGCGCCACAGGTTTGGCGTGTTCGCGTTCCCGTAGATCATGCTGACGTAGATCGCCTTTCCGTCCGGAGCGTACAGCGGCCAGAACTGCTGCGTGCCGCTTTTGATGAGTGTGCGCACGTTTCCGGTCGCCAGGTTCTCTATCACCGTGCTTGCCGCGACGCTGCCGCGGTACCAGGGACGCCACCAGGGTTGGCCGGAGCGTGTATATGCGATCGACTTGCCGTCGGGGGACCAGGACGCGAAGCGCAACGGCTCCTCATCCTTCGTCAGACGCTTCAGCGCCCGGGTGGTAAGATCGATCGAATAGAGGGCGAAAGTGTGGGTATCGCGGACCGAATAGAAGAGAAGTTTGGTTCCATCCGGCGACCAATCGGTGACCCAATCCGAGGAGCTGTTGAAAGTCACCTGGCGCGCTTCACCGCCTTCGGCGGGAACCAGGAAGGCATCCGGGTTTCCGGTACGCATACTGGTGAAGGCGATCCATCTCCCGTCCGGCGACCAGTGCGGATATGCATCCAGCGCTTCGTGGACCGTCAGGCGGTTCGCGGTTCCACCGCCCGTGGGGACCGTCCAGAGGTCGCCGAGATAGACGAAGCAGGCGGTCTTGCCATCGGGCGAAAGGGAAGGCCATGCGATGCCGCGGATCGGTTTGTCCTCGGGAAGCGTCAGCAAACTCGTCGCCGGTTTGCTCGGCGGCGCGGCTACTTCCGCACGTGAAGGGAGGCTTGCGCCCAGCAAAGCGCTCAATCCCAATACAAGGGTGATTCCAATGGTCACTTGCTTCCGGAAAACGACGCCAACCTTTTGCATACGATTCACCTTTTCTACTGCACAATCGATTTCGGCCATACCCTGGCCTGGCATGGGAGAATTGCGGTATTGATTTTGGGGAGCTTGCCGGACGGGAAGCAGACGCGGCGGTCAACCTCCGTACCATACTAACGCAAGCGAGCATCTGGCGTGACGAAAAATTCTCTGGGCGCAAGCACTTGAATAACTATACGTTCGAATGGACATAGAAGATTGCCGCTTTAGCGGGTCTTCTCAATGAACCGTGAGGAAAGGTTTCATCCGCTGAAATTTCTTTGCGCCAATGCCCGGCACATGCTGGAGGTCCTCCACGGAGCGGAAACCGTTGGCGCGCTGCCTGGCCTCCAGGATGCGTTCCGCCATGGCGGGGCCAATGCCAGGAACCCGCTGCAGTTCTGCGGCATCCGCGGCGGCGATGTCGATTTGCCCTTGCGTGGGATCGGTCAGCTTTCCGCTTTTCCCCGAACGCGCGTGTGTCCCACCCATGCCGCCATCGGCTTCGGGCATGTCGGGGCTCGCTCCCATCCGCTGCTGCGAAGCGGTCGGGAAAAAGATTCGCGTGCCATCCTGAAGATGCGCCGCAAGGTTCACCGCGTCCGTATTGGCATGCGCGTTCGGTCCGCCCGCCGCTTTCAGGGCGTCATCGACACGTGCCGTGGCGGGCAGCCGATAAACGCCGGGCGATTTGACTGCTCCCGCTACATGAACCACCACCTCTGTCTGCGAGGCTTCCGAGACAGCGGCGGGCGCGTCGGCATTTGTCGTGTGTCGCGCTGTCGCGAACCCTGCTGCGGGCTGATCGTGGATAACCACGCCTTGCGCGCCCTGAGAAGCAGGAGTGTGCAGGGCGGTGACGCCGACCACCGCCAGCAACGCCGCCAGCAAAGCCATCAATCCCGTCGCCTGGTTTTTCGAAAGATCGCCCATGCCTCTCCTGATGCAAACTTAATTTGAAACGCCCCTCAGGTGTGTGAGGAATATTCCCTACTTGCCGCCGTCGAAGAGCTC
>JBBRKX010000585.1:0-4267 GCA_038231675.1 Chthonomonadales bacterium
AGCCACTTACGATCCGGAGAGATATGCGTGAGATTTTCCCCGGTACATCCCACCTCCTGTCCACGCGGGAAAGTGCGCGGCGGCAATGAGAGGCCCGTCGCGGCATTCCAGAAGGTTACCTGAAAAGCCCCGGAAGGAACCTCCGTATCCACCTGCAAAACGGTGTCATTAGAGGCCCATTCGTAACCTCGATAGTATGTGAGACCGCCCGTCCCTTGCATACGCGTACTGTGCTGGAAGTTCAGAGCATTGTGGCCCGTGTACATTGCAATGCGCCACCCGGCTACAACGATGGCAGCGCAGAAGGCAGCGAGCAGAAGTGTCGGGGCGCGATCAGGACGAGTCCGTTTTATCTGGTTCAGCCGCGCAATACCCATCGTGCAAGTCCTTTCGTCCCTTACGTTCGAGGTGAGTTGGGAATGCATATCGCGTCTCCGCCTCAACCAACATGCATGCCCGCCTCGTCAGTTCTCCTGTTGATCGTGCCGCCTGTCCCGAAGCCGATCCAACGACGAGGACGTTATTGCCGAGTGCCGAATGGATGACATCCAATGCCGCCGCGCCAGACCGCAATAGACTGCGGCTGACAAGGCGCCTACCGGAGCAAGGGTTTATAACCCGCCCCTTCATCCGCGCCTATATACAATGGACGGCGATAGTGGTTCTTCGGTTTGCCTCCGATGCGATTTGTTTCTGTAGTCGGAGGCCGTCGTGTCGCTTCCGCCCAACATAAAGTGTTCAATATCCTGTGATACCTGTCTTCTGCCTCACTCTTTGCTGTGGTCGTCAGCTAAAGTCAGTCCTATTCTCCGTCTAAACGACAGGTAGCGATCACATTCCTTGCTTTTCTCCCAGAGTTGCCATCGGGGTCGAGTTGCACCGCTTTCAATAGGGTCTTCAAGGCTTCCGTTCTGTCCACCTTGACGAGAGAGTGCCCCAGCGCAAGATATCCCTCCGCATCGTCAGGAGCGAGCCGTACGGCTTCTCGTAGATGAAATAGCCCCTCGTCCCGTTGAGTTCGAAACAAGGATGCTCCATAGCATCGGTGAGCCCCGGCGTTATGGGGCATCTGCATCACAGCGTGCCGTAAAAAGGCGCGAGCGACCTCGTAGCGTGTCCAGTGGCTGTTCTGCCACTCCTCCAGTCGAACACCAAGACCGAGCAGTCTCTGTCCCTCTGCCGGCGCCTGCAAAACGCGGGTCACGAGATCATCGTAGGTATGCGCTTCAGGTTCGGTGTCTGGAGTCTGTTCCTGTCGCAGCCAGCCGTTCAGACTGAGCAGATCCCGAGAAAAATCGCCTTCTCTTATCCACACCGCGAATACAGCAGCGCTTCCACCAATCAGCCAAAACCTCAAGCGAGGGTTCGTAGCGAAAGCCTGCCCGGAAACCATACAGATAATAGGTGTTTCCCCGCCAATGTGGAACGGACTGCGATGATAGTCGTTCACCAGTTGCACGAGCCATGCAACGTCATCCTCGGTATCCAGAAGCACCCACGACTTCGAATACTGCTCACGCGTCAGTTCGTGTACAATGCTGGGTGGCCCAACCTGTTCCACGTCATAGCCGATTTGCTGCACAAGGCTGGCCAAACGCTCCCGGAACGCCTCATTTTGCACAGCAAGAACAATAGGAACAGAACCTTGCAAGCCTGTTATGTTCATTCTTATCCTCCTAAACCCGGTTTTCTCGCTAATTGAGGCTGCTACCCATTTGACGAGCGTTGGGGCTCTACGACACCGACACACTTGTAGATCGTCGTGCGCGATACACCGTAACGCTTGGCAATATCCGCCACCTTCACCTGGGGATCCCGCATCAACGCACGGATCTCACGTGCCTCCTTGGCATCCAACTTCGGCTTCCTCCCTCCCTCCGAAGCGCCCCCGTGCCCGTGCAGCATCCAGGCCCGCCCGCCCGCGTTCGCGGATGGCGAATGAGTTCTTGAACACTTTTCTACCAGGAATAGCGCCGTTTTCAGGCGCTTGTCAATGTGTTCATCAAAAGTACTTTTCCCGCCTGCGGCGGGTTGACACCCGGAGTAACTGAACAATCTTTCTACTTATTAAGCAGACATTTGAGCACTTGAAGGGTTCAGTTACTCAAGAGGTCGTTTTACGAACAACCGCCGTCAGAAGGACGACCAACGCGCCCGCCGTTCCCTTCGGTTCCACGCAGGCAGGGATCTACATGACCGCCAATTCACACCGTCTCTCCATTCTGACCTCCAGAGAAATCGAGGACTTATATGCGTACCCCCGCTTCACTCCGGAGGACCGCTCACTCTATTTCGCTCTGAGCTCACCCGAGCATCAGGCGGACGCCGAGGTGCGTTCCGCCGCCCCGCACTTCATTCTCCAGTTGGGGTACTTCAAAGCTAAGCGTCTGTTCTTCCTCTATACCCAGGAACAGGTGCATGTCGATCTGCAGTATATCCTCCAACACCATTTCCCCGGCAGAGACATAACCACGCTCACCATGCATTTCCGGCATACCCGACGCCAACAGCAGCGCATTCTCCACCTTTACGACTAGACATCGCTGCTCTGGTGGCTCGGTTTGCAGACTCTGCATTCTGGAACAGGTCGTTACAAGATGAAATTGAGAGCACATACCGTACCCGCAATCGCAACGGTTCCGAGTACGGTGACCATCCCACGCGGCGATATCAGCCAGACAAGTTGCGGAAAACAGGCAGGAGATGGCCGCTTCACAACGGAACATTACGATGAACGGTGGATTGGTGATCAAGTCCGCATACGATGGAGTACATTACCGGGCGGCAGAATAGGGGGCGAGCTATGGGCTGGAAAGTTCTGGTGACGGCACGCGCATTCTGGGTCAGCGGTCAGGCGGCGGAGGCCGACCTGAGAGCTGCGGGTTGCGAGACCATCCGCTCGCCCCTGGCGGGCCCCTTGCCCGAATCCCAACTGATCGAACTGCTGCAAGGCTGCGATGCGGTGATCGCCTCCAGCGACCCGTACACCGCTACGGTATTCGCGCGTCGCCCGGAACTGAAACTCGTTTCACGCTGCGGAGTCGGCATCGACAGTGTGGATGTCGATGCCGCCACGGATGCCGGGGTCATCGTCACCAACACTCCCGGCGCGATGACCGACGCCGTCGGAGACTACACATTCGCCCTGCTGCTCGGCATTGCGCGCCGTATCCACGAGGGGGACGCGCTGATGAAAAACGGGGGATGGGGCGAGTATCCCGGTGTGCTCGTGTATGGCAAGACCCTTGGCCTCGTCGGGTTCGGCCAGATCGGTCAGGCCGTCGCGCGGCGCGCCGCCGGCTTCGACATGGACATCCTGGCCTACGATCCGCAGGCCGAAGAGCGCGGCGTGGCGGCCGATTTCCCCGCCGTTCGCTTCACCGACATGGACACTTTACTTGCGCAAAGCGACTTCGTTTCGCTGCATGCGCCTAACCTTCCCGAAACGCGCAACATGTTCAACGCGGACCGCTTTGCGCGCATGAAGCCATCGGCCTACTTCATCAACACCGCGCGGGGGCCGCTGGTGGAGGAAACGGCGCTCTTACACGCCCTGGAGCACCGCATTATCGCGGGAGCGGCGCTGGATGTCTTTCACCAGGAGCCGCTGCCGGCGGATCACCCACTGCGCGGAGCACCGCGTATCCTTCTCACGCCTCACAATGCGTTTAACGCGGTCGAATCGGCGGCGATCATGAGCCAACTCTCGGCCGAAAACGTGATAGCCGCCATGCGCGGCGAAAGTCCCGCAGGACTGGTCAACCCGGGCGTGCTGACCGCAAACGCGCTGCGCGTTCCCATCGTCCAGAGTAAGGGAGAACAAAAGTGAAGTCAAACCCGGTGAAAGCGGCATTGCGGGCCGGACGACCGCAGATTGGAACGTGGCTCTCGCTCGGGAGTCCCATGGCGGCGCGTTTTATGGCGCGGGCCGGATTCCACTGGTTGACCGTGGACCTCGAACACAGCCCGGTGAACTGGGACGTCGCGGCACAGATGTTCGGATCGATCGCGGACGCCGGCAACGTCCCCCTGGCGCGTGTTCCGTTCAACAGCCTGGAGAACGCAAAACGCGCTCTCGACTCAGGCGCGTTCGGCATCATCTTTCCCATGTGCTGCAGTCGCGCGGAGGCGGAAGAGGCGGTCGCCGCCTGCAAGTATCCCCCGCTGGGCCAGCGCAGTGTCGGCGGTGGCCTGCATGCGTTGAACTTCGACTGCAGTCCAGGCGAATACTATGCGCGTGCCAACGAAGAGATCCTCGTTATCGTCC
>JBBRKX010000586.1:0-4262 GCA_038231675.1 Chthonomonadales bacterium
CGACTTGATGTATGCTTTGTTGTGGTCCGTCATGAATTGGTAGGTATCGTCCCAACTCGACCAGTCTATGGATTTATCGTGCAAACCGTTATCAAGTTCCGAAAAGGCGCGGCTTGCTCGGTCTATATTCTGTTCGGCATCCTGATGCTCCAGCTGGTTGTAACTTTGCATCAAGAGACGCGAGGAAAAAGCATAGACGCCAACTACCAAAACGACGAGCGTAAGGCTTATGAAAAATACTATGCGATAGCGGAGTTTCATTATTTTAATCGAATGCCGTTGGCCGACTTGCGTTTCACCGCAGCTTTATTTAGGAGTTATGTGGTCTTCCAGTAACCCGTTTTATTATGGCAAAAACGTATCAAAGGTTTAGTTGTGGAGATCACCAGGTGGTTCGATACGCAGGGCTAATATCTATCCATGTTGTATCATGGATTGGGAACCGTCGATCCGGAAACCGGTAAGCGCATCGGCTTAGTGAATTAGGATTAAGAATGAAAACTTCTGAGGGTGACAGCAGTCCTGATAGCAACCTTAGCAACTGTGCTCGGGTGGCGGCTGAAGAAGGGCGGTTCGAGGAGGCGCTGGGACTGGCCGCGCTGCTTCTTGAAGCCGACCCCGTCGATCGCGACGCGCGATTTATTACCGCTATGTCCCTCTTGATGCTGGACCGGCCGGTTGAGGCGCGGACGGTGCTGGATCCGTTTGTGGCCGAACATCCGGACTATCCGAATGCCGCCTGGCTTCGGGCCGGCCTGTTGAGACGTCTGCTGCACGAAGCGCACACTGAGGTTCTGGCGGCCTATGATCTCGTTGCGTCGGTCGATCCTGCCAACCTCTATGCGCTGGTGGAGCGTGCCGATATCCTCCGCGCACATGGCCGATATGGAGAAGCAAGGGATTGCTACGCGCGGATTCAATCCGAAGAGGTGTGCGCCGACGCAACTCTGCGCATCGAGGCCGCCTTTAACCTTGGATGTGTGGCTCTGGTGCTGGGGGAGACCGACACGGCCCGCGCGGCATTTCAAAAGGTGCTGAACACGGAGCCGGAGCATGCCGAAGCTGCCGCCATGCTTGCCCTCATCGCCGGCGGCGATTAGAGGCACGCGTTTAGAGCGCCATCCGCTCCTTCACTTCCAGGTACTTGTTCACAAGCTCCGCAGACAGTTTCTCGGCGGGAGAATCGACCACAAGCACGCCGCGTTGTGAAAGCGCGCCGATGGCTTTGCGCCGGTCTTCGAGCACCTGCATCGCCACCGCTTTTGTGTATACCGCTTCGGGAGCATCGGGCTCCGCGTTCGCGGCGCGAAGGATTTTCGTGTCCAGCAGCGTTACGGCGGCCACCAGATGACGCGGCTGCAAGGCCGCAAGCTCTAGAATAGTCTGGCGAGAGGAATCGGCGTCCCACAGGTCGGTAAAGCAGACGATCAGCGACCGTTTGCGCCAACGCGCCTGCAGGTAGGCAAGAGCGGCGCGATAGTCCGGCTCCGCTAGCGACGCTTTGGCGTTGTAGAGCGCATCTAAGATCGCGTACACCTGACCACGCCCTCGCTTCGGCGGTAGGAATGTCTGAACCGTATCCGAAAAGACAAGCAAACCGACCTTGTCCTCGGCGAGACTCGCGACATAGGCGAGCAGCAGAGCGGCGTTGATAGCGTAGTCGAGCTTTTCGATGCCGTCTATCTTGGAAAGCATGGTGCGGCCCACGTCCAGCACTAAAAGAATATTCTGAGATTTCTCGACCTCGTATTGGCGAGCGACCAGCTTGCCACGCCGCGCGGTCGCTTTCCAGTCCACGCGGCGCATTTCGTCGTCGGGAAGATAATCCCGCAGACTTTCAAACTCCCTGCCCGCTCCCTGCAATCGCGCCTGACGGATGCCTGCCTGCTGTAGGCGGCCACGTTTCGCCATCAGATTGAATTTCGCCGTGTCGTTCAGGTTCGGATAGACCTTGACGTGCGAAGGCACGGGAATGCGGAGCTGACGCTGCACCAGCCCCAACCGACCATGCAGCTTCAGGTACACATCTTCGAAGTGAAAGTCGCCGCGTGTGTGAGGAGTCACATGGTAGACGGCGACATGACGACCATTGGGCTGGACGATGAAGTGGAAATCGTTTCCCTCGAGATCGGTCGGCATTCCCTCAGGCGGCGAGTCTCGGAGCGACAGGCGCACCGCATGCGCGCTCTGGTTCCGAACCCGTACGCTGACGCTGTTCATGCCGCCCAGCGAGAGACGGTCTCCCACCTCCCTTTCCGCCGTAAGAAGCGCGGGCGAGGGAAACAGGAACCAGTCCACCAGCGCAAGCAGCACGAGAAGGCCATACCAGGTCAGGGTCAGCCCGATATAGCCGTGCGAGTAGCCGACGAGCAAAAGAGGCGCTATACCGAGGGCGAACAGGCGGATCCATCGACGGGTGAAAATCAAGACGCTTCTTCCCGCACGAGCGGTACGATCCGGATCGGGGCTTCGCCGGGAATGACGATAAGGTCGCCTGAACGCAGCTTTCGGCCCCGCCGTTGTTCCGAATCGTCGTTTACCAGAATCGGATTTGCCGAGAGATAATACTTCGCTTCCCCCCCTGTCCCGATGGCGCCGATCATCTTGAGCAACTGGCCGAGCGTAATATATTCCCCGCGCACTTCAAAAGCTGTTTCACCGGAAGTTCCTTGCTGTGGATCCTGTTCAGACACGTTCGCTCCATTGTGGCGCCGTCGGCGTTATCCACGTTCTTTAAAAATAATGCGCCCGGCCTTTAGAACTCACCGGGGGCGTCGCCGTAAGTCATTATAGCCGTGACCGGGGGCAGCGTCAACCTCCGTTCAGCGAGGACGCGGACAAAACCTCGCTATCACCATTGCGCCATACATGCAGGGTAAAATGGATTTAACTCTTGGGGGGGAAGCGCAATGGAACCGATCTTACAGATTTCGCTGGATGTGACAAGCACGGAAGAGGCGCTGCAAACCGCGGCGATGGCGCTTCGCGCCGGTGTGGACTGGCTCGAGGCGGGGACGCCGCTGATCCTCGCCGAAGGATTGCACGGGGTAAAGGCGCTTCGAAATGCGTTTCCCGGGATTCCGCTCATAGCCGATCTGAAAACGATGGATGGGGGGTATCTCGAAGCGGAAATGATGGCCGGAGCCGGTGCGACGCATGTTGTCGTCATGGCCCGTGCGCACCCCGCCACCATCAAACAGGTGGTCAAGGCGGGGAAGGATTATGGGGTCAAGGTCATGGGAGACAACCTTGGCTGCCCCAGCATGGCGGACGGAGCGAAAATGCTGGAGGACCTGGGCTGTGACTTTGTCATCCACCATATCGGGTTCGATGAGCGTCGGGACCCGGAGGTCCAGGCGCGGCATGGTGGTAAGATGCCAAGCCCTCTGGATGTTCTTCAAGAGGTCGTGCGCGCCGTGTCCATTCCCGTGCAGGCCGTTGGGGGATTGAGCATCGAGCAGGCGATTGCTTGCCCGCGCCTTGGGGCGCCGCTTGTGGTGCTGGGGGCGCCGCTCACCATAGACGCCGACTCGTTTCAAACCGCAGCCGGAGATGTCGAGGGCGCATTGCGAGAGATATGCCGGCGGATCCACGGCGGATAAGCGTCCACGACAAAACGTCGAAAGGAAATCCGCTTCGAGGCATAGAAATACAATCCTGTAGCGAGTCGAGCGAGATGCTTTTGAATTCCAGGGGGATCGTGTAGTAAATTCCCCGGATGGAATAGCAGACTGCGTGCGCTGGAGATCAGGTAAAGGGGTGATGATGCCGGATGCACCGCGCCAGGAGAATGGGGCGCCCGCTCCGCCGAATATGCGCCGTTTTATGAGCCGCGGGGAGGCCGCTATCCTCCTTGGCATGGCGCTGACGGTGTTCAGTCTGTTCTTTTATTGGTCCAGATTGTCGCTTCCGGCAAACGTCGTTCCAGGCGCGATGTTCATGAATCTGCAAACAAAGAGAACGGGTTTTGCATCGCCGGTACGCTGGCCGCTTACGCTTTGCGCGACGCTTTGCGGGGCGGTTCTGCTTTGGGTTCCCACCGAACGGACGCGCTTGCCTCTTGCCGTGGTGCAGGCGGCGAGCGGGCTGGCATGCGGCATCCTCATCGTTACCCACTTTGAGATGCTCCCCGGAGTTTTTATCGCGCTGGCCGGGGCGGCGCTTATGGTGTTTGGAGCGATGGATCGCCTGAATGATGCTAATGGGGGCGCAGGCAAAGGTCGCGCATAACCGGCCGGCCTTGTCGCCTGTTCGGATCCGCG
>JBBRKX010000587.1:0-4254 GCA_038231675.1 Chthonomonadales bacterium
CGCGCTGCACGATGTTTGTCTGTGCGCCGAACACTCCCTGCGCCATCTTTCTGCCTCGATCTTTCTTGCCACATGCTATGTTAAGCCGGACCCCATTATCTCACAGTGAACGACATTCGCCGGGTCCGAAGGGGAATGGGGAACGTTATTTCCCGGTTTGAAATGAATTGCCCGTTCGCCAATCAGAGACAAAAAGGGCGGGCGCGGCTGGAACGAACGTTTTCGTACGGCAAACGTTCGTTCCATTCCATCGCACCGCCCCGGAGAGACCCTATTCCAGGGTGAGTTGAGTCAGGATCTGCTGCTTCCCGCGGCGTACGACCACGGAAACCATCGATCCGTCTTTCAGGCTGCTGGCGGCGGCGCTGAGCTCGCTTGCATTCCCAATCTGCTTCGCATTTAAGCGCATTATCACATCACCGGCCTGCAGACCCGCATCGGCTGCCGGGCTGCCGGGAGCGACCTGGACAATCACCGCGCCGGAGGACAGTCCCGCCGGGAGATTGAGCTGCTTTCGAACGTCGGGGTCGGTCGCATTCGCGACGGAAACGCCAAGCTTGCCGCTGGTGGCAGGCTGACTGGGCACATCATTCTGCGCTACCGTCTGCTCAGGGGCGGCGCCGATGGTTACATGGAGCGTCTGCTCGGCGCCATTGCGTCGAACGACGACGGGAACGGTGTCGCCGGGTTTCGTCTGCGCGACCATGTCCCGCAGGCTGGCGTCGTCGGTGATCGCCTTGCCGTCGAAACGGCGGATCACGTCCTCCACCTGGAAGCCCGCCTTCGAGGCCGGGGTGCCGTCCTCGACCGAGGTCACCAGCGCGCCGTCCTTAACGCCGTATCGCTGCTGTTCGTCGTAGGCCAGCGTCTTGGGAGCCAGTCCGAGAAAACCGCGGGTTACACTGCCCTTGGTGATCAACTGGTCCATGATATAGCGGGCGGTGTTCGCGGGGATCGCGAAGCCGATGCCGACGTTGCCGCCGCTCGGGGACTCGATGGCGACATTGATGCCCACCACACGTCCATAGATATCGACCAGCGGGCCGCCGGAGTTTCCGGGGTTGATGCTGGCGTCGGTCTGCATCAGACTGGAGTAGAAGCGGCCATCCGAGCCCTGGCCGATGGCCTGCTCACGATGGAGCGCCGAGACAACACCCACGGTCATCGTATCGTTCAGACCAAATGGACTGCCGAACGCGATCGCCCACTGTCCGATCTTCGCTTTATCGGAATCGCCGAGGTCCGCGGCAGGCAGGTTGTTGGCGTCGATCTTAATCAGCGCAAGGTCGCTCCGGAAATCACGCTTGACCTTGCCGACAAACTCGCGTCCGTCCTGCAATCGCACCGTCACGCGATCCGAGCCGGCGACCACATGGTCGTTCGTCAGGATATAGCCGTCACCGCGCACGATGACTCCGGATCCACTGGCATACGCGTGGTGGGGAGTTTGCGGCATCGTCCTGAACTGCTGGCCGGGGCCACCACCCTGACCGGGAAAGCCGGGGAAACTAAAGCCGAACGGGCTGGTGTCGCCTTCATCCGCGCCCGGACGCAACGTCGGGTTGGTTTCCGTCTGCCGGCTCTTGATAAAGACCACGGAAGGCCGCAATCTATCTGCCACCTGTTCGAAGGCCGACTGAATGTTAAGGGCCTGCACCGGCGGCTGAAGCGGGGGATTATTAGGTTGTTGCACCGCCTGGCCGCGCAACCCCATGGTTGCGATCGCGCCGAGGGCGATAGCGGCGGGCACAACGCCCACGCGTCGTACACGATTTTGCCATTGCATAGACTGCATGTTACTCTCTCCTCTGGGATCGACTAAGGCTGTAAGGGCCTGATTTTGCTCTTGGAGCTTGCCACAGGGCTCGCCATTTCGATAGGTCGCCCTGGCAGGCCGGAAAAGGTTCTATCTTTTAATACGCGAAGGGAATCGGGTTGTGTTTCCAGGGAGTGAAAAATCAGCAGGAATTTTCATGGAGAGGGTAAAAAAGACGCCAGCGTCATTCCCTCTTGAGAGGGAAGACGCCGACAGGAGGAGAGGGAAGTGCGTTCGATGGGAGTATTATTTTGCGCCGAGGAGCTCGACCTCAAAGATCAGTGTCGCGTCCGGGGGGATTTTAGGAGGCGATCCGCTCGGACCGTAGCCTAGATCCGAGGGAATTATCAACCTGCGTTTTCCGCCGATGTGCATCGACTGGATGCCTTCGTCCCATCCGGCGATGACCTGATGCGCTCCGAGTGAGAATTCGAAGGGTTGACCGCGATCCACGGAGCTATCGAACTTAGTTCCGTCTTCCAGTGTACCGGTATAGTGTACCGTCACCGTCTGACCGACCTGCGGCAATGGCCCTTTTCCAACGACCTCATCCACGTATTTCAGTCCGGTCGACGTGGTGACGGCATTCTTATCACTCGCTGTGGACCTCTTAGCCACAGTGGGTGTTCCAGGTCCGCTTCCTGGCCCGCCCAGAGTGTTCTGTTCCCGCATGACCAGGAAGATTCCCAGGGCCAGCACGACCGCGCAGACCGCGATAACATATTTAGATTGAATCAAAAATGTATCTCCTTTCCGGCCGCGCATCGTGGCGGCCCATACTTTCCATACGTATTGTTTCGCGACTGGGAATAAGCATTCCTCCCGGTTTCACAACATGTAGGGTCATTCCGTTCGCTGTCGGCATAGACAACATCGGCATGGGATTACATGCAGTTCGGCTCAGACCGATAGAAGACGCCACATTCATGTGTGCGGAGTAGTCACGAGAGCGATCGGAGCATTCTACCCGGTTGACAACCCGGCGGAAATACCCTATAATAGAGGCGTTCAAAGGAAGACAAGGTGCCTCTGTGGCGCAGTGGTAGCGCAACTGTCTTGTAAACAGTAGGTCATCGGTTCAAATCCGATCGGAGGCTATAACCAGTTAACGTTCCTTGTTGACAATTACTGCCCCGAATCCTAACCAGGTTCGAGGCAGTATTGCCGGAAGGACACAGGATAGGAAAGCTTCGCCTACATCCCCCCGAAAGCTCCTGAAGAGTTTTTGCTCTCCCTCCGTGCCAGCCGTGCCCCTAAGACCGTGTTGTACTACAAGGTCAAGTTCCTCAGACTTTCCCACAAGTGCGGAATCCAAGGGATTTCCCATACGGCCTAAATTGGAGAACCGTTTGTAAAAATCATAAGGAGCCTTTGACCGCCCGCTTTGTGCGTGTCAGATAGACGGCGAAACCTCTGGTAAGGACTTTACTATGATCCATCCTGGTCTTCAAGACTCTCTCGCCAGAATCGAAGCGCATTTCCAGGCTGATCGTCGTTGTGTCGCGATGTACCTGTGGGGTTCGCTCGGCAACGAGACGGGAGATAGGTATTCCGATGTCGACATCGCAATCGTAGTGGACGATCTGGAGTATCAGGCAGTCAAATCTGAACTGCGTTCGCTTTGCGAAATGTTGTGTGGACCGGTTCTCGCGTGGCTGCCAGAAGGCGAGCGGCCACAATCGTGTAACTTTGCCTTCTTGTTTACCTGCGATGATGTGGTGCTGCTCTACGATTTCTACCTCAGTTCCGTTAGCGAAGCGCAGAAGGGACCGGGGGCGGCCCCAAAGAAAGTGATCTTCGACCGCAATGGTCTGTTCGACACTTCCCAGCTCCTGCCCCCTGATCCCGCTCCACAGGGAAACGGACTTCGCCGCGACATCACCACGTATTGGATTTACATGTACTTGAACGCCAAGTACCACAGCCGCAACGATATCTACAAGATGCTGTATGTTCAGCAGGTTCTCTTCCAGACTAATCTGAAAGTTCTGCTTACCATGAGCAGGCTCGCTACAGCAAACTGGTGGGTTAATGACGTGCATCGGCTTGCAGAGAGCCATCAGAAGGAACTCGAAATCTATTTCCCTGTTCCGGACGTGCAGGCTCTCGTCCGCGCGATATGGAAAGAAGTGGATCTCTTTGCTCGGGATGCACGGGCGGCATGCGCACAAAATGGGGTGGAATACCCGAATGATTTGGAGGATGGAGTGCGGAGGTATCTACTTCATATGGGAGTGCTATGACACTCCACACCGATAAATCGGGTGGATTCTTGCTTCCTTGAACTGACTTGCTTGCTTCCCTTTTCAAGGACGCATGTAGCGGTCAAATCTCCACAAGCGTTCACGACATTGCTGCCGTCAGGTGCGGCGTGCCCCGCCGTACTGTTATCAAGTTTCTAAAAATGCCTTTGCACACAGCTTGACTATTTCGCCTGA
>JBBRKX010000588.1:0-4253 GCA_038231675.1 Chthonomonadales bacterium
CCACGCTCTTTTCCATACACGCCGGCAATTTGAGTGCGCCACGCAGAGCCTGTCGCAAGGTCCGCCAGGTCGCCGAAGCCTCGGCGAAACACCTTTCCACGCGACACCCTGTTAGATAAGGGTCTGCAGCCGACCGGTGCTGTCCCCGATGTGCTCCGCAGGCACTCCCATGCGGTCCAGCATCGAAAGGAACAGGTTGGTCATGGGCGTCCCGTCCGCGAAGCGAAGGTGTCTTCCGGACTTGATCGTCCCCGCGCCTTTTCCCGCCAACAGGATGGGCAGATTGTTATGGTTGTGGCGATCGCCGTCGCTGATGCCCGCGCCATATACGATCATGGAATTGTCGAGCAGAGACCCATCGAGTTCCTTGATCGACTGCATTTTTTCCAGCAGGTACGCAAGCTGCGTCACATGGAAAAGGTTGATCTGGCGAATCTTCTCCTGCTTCGCTGCATCTCCTCCATGGTGAGACATGTCGTGATGCCCTTCGGGAACGCCGATCTGCTTATAGCTCCGGTTGCTGCCGTCATTCGCGAACATAAACGTCGAGATCCGAGTAGCATCGGATTGGAACGCCAATACCAGCATGTCGCACAGGAGACGAATGTGCTCGGCATAATCCTGCGGGATACCGGTCGGGCGATCCGAGCTGACGAACTTTTGCGTGATATTCGTCTTCTCCGTGGTCGCGATCCGCAATTCGATCTCGCGGACGCCGGTGAAATATTCGTCCAACTTCACTTGATCATGCGTTCCCAGCTTGGAACGAAGCTGTTTGGCATCTTCCAGGACATTGTCCAGGATACTCGTCCGGTATCTTTCGCGGCGCTGTCGGCTTTCGAGTGTTTCGGTGGGATCTCCATTGCCGAAGAGCCGTTCGAAAACAAGTCTCGGATCGACCTCTTTCGCGACCGGCTGCGTATCCGCGCGCCAGGAGACATTGGAGACATACGCGCAGCTGTAGCCCGAGTCGCAATTGCCGCCCTGCGCGCCCTGCTCGCATCCGATTTCCAGAGAGGAGAAGCGGGTCATATGACCGACATGCTGCGCGGCGAGTTGGTCGACGGAGATGCTGTTCCGGAAGTCAGCGCCATCGGTTTTCTTAGGATGGCATCCCGTGAGCCAGGCCGCGCCGGAGCGTGCATGGTCGCCTCCGCCATCCCCCAGCGCCTCGGCGTTATGCTGCGTCAGGCCGGTCAGGACCGTTAGCGAATCCTTCACGTTGTGGAGCGGCTGCATAATGCTCGGAAGCGCAAAGCCCGTGCCTTCGGTCGTGGGCGTCCAGGCGGGTATATGCATGCCGTTCGGCACAAAGATAAACGCCATGCGGTTCGGGCGGCCCTTTTTCACGGACTGCGCCAGCGCTGTCAGCGGGAGCATTCCTTCCAGGAGGGGAA
The DNA here is from genome assembly GCA_038231675.1 of Chthonomonadales bacterium. Taxonomy (GTDB): domain Bacteria; phylum Armatimonadota; class Chthonomonadetes; order Chthonomonadales; family Chthonomonadaceae; genus JBBRKX01. Next base: position 1,398 of record JBBRKX010000588.1, read on the forward strand.
GCGCCACGGCCGTCCCAATCCCACGCAAAAAAGTGCGTCTTCCAATCGGTTGGTGAAACATTCAGGAACCTCCCTCGCCTCTCCGTTTACGGAAAGGATCGCTCTGGACGACCGCAGTGATCAAAGAAGAGAAATGATAGTCGTCTCGTGTGACGGTAGAAACGATATTATCGATATTACATTTATCGGTCGGCAATATGCCCCGGCCAAGGGCGTACGTCATTACTTTGGTGGCCAGACAGTGCACAAACAACTTTTGCTTCGCCTTGAGAATGGCTTTCAGTTCCGCGGGGCCGTTGAAATTCAGGTTTCCCGGAAGCGTCCCGGCCGCATTGACAGGCAGGTTGCCATCCTGGGTCCGCCATGCGCCGACGGCATCGAAGTTTTCAAGTCCAAAGCCGATCGGGTCCATGGCCAGGTGGCAGGAAGCGCAAATCGGGTTTTTTCGGTGCTGCTCCATGCGCTGACGCAACGTTCCCGTGAGCGCCGCTTTCTTCTCGTCCGGCAGCTGGCCCACTCCGGGTGGGGGTGGGGGCGGCGGCGTCCCAAGGATCTGTTCCAGAACCCACTTGCCCCGCTTCACCGGGGAAGTTCGCGTCGGGTTCGAGGTTATGGTCAGGATGCTCGCCTGCGTCAGAAGCCCACCCCGATGGGGGTCGGTAAGCGTGACCCGCCGGAACGCGTTTCCCGAAACGCCGGAGATGCCGTAGTGTTTCGCGAGCGGCTCATTGAGAAACGTAAACTTCGCATCGAGGAACTCAGGAATGGGCCGATCCTCTTTCACCATCGCCTGGAAAAACATTTCGGTTTCGGTCTTCATGGCGGTTCTCAGCGCCTCATTGAAGTCCGGGTACCGCGCGGGATCCGGCGCAACGAGGCTGAGGTTGCGCAATTGCAGCCACTGCCCCGCAAAGTTCTGAGCAAAAGCGTACGCCTTGGGGTCCTTAAGCATCCGATGCACTTGCGTCGCCAGCATTTGCGGGTTTTTGAGAGTTCCCTTCGCGGCGAGAGCAAACAGGCCTTCGTCCGGCATGCTGTTCCAGAGGAAATACGAAAGCCGAGAGGCGAGCTCATAGTCGTTCAGCGGGCGCTTACTGCTCCCGCCAGGCTGTGGCGGGTCCGTTTCGACATGGAACAGGAAGTTGGGAGAGACCAGCACCGCCTCCACCGCCACCTGTATCCCGCGCTCGAAGCTTTCCCCTTCTTTTTTGGCCTCGTGCACATAGCCGACCAGACGATCCACTTCCGCGGAAGTGACCGGCCTGCGGTAAGCCCGTCGCGCGAACTCACTCAGTATTTTGTGCGCGCAGGCGTCTTCATTCGAAGGCCCGGGAGACACAAACAGAATGCGACGATGCGACGCCGGAAGGTTCGATGGCAGCCTTTGCGGCGGCACGATGTCGGCCGCTTCGACGATCAGGTTCCTGTCGCGATGTTTCGGATCCGGAAAATCTTTGTCGTAGTAATCGTTTGTGAACGCAAAGGATACTTTATGCGGTCCCGCCGAGGATTGCACGGGGGTCTCATAAACTTTGGAATTGCCCTGGACGGCTTTGACATCGTCGGTTTCCAATATCTTGCCATCCAGGCGGATCTGCATGCGTGCAGGGTCCGGGCCCGCCTGATCTCCATACGCTCGGGCTCTCAGGAGATACTTACCATCCGTAGGGAAGTTGACATCGAGCGAAATCTCCCCATTCGTTCCAAGCATCCAGGCTTTATTGCCGAAAGGCACGCCGTTGCCCGCTTTTGCGACGATGCTGGAATCGAAGTGGATCGGTTTGCCGGTCGACTCGGGAGTGACGATCACGGCCGTCGCGATCTTTTCGGCCGCCGAAAGAAACTTTTCCATCAGAAGCGGAGAAAGCGAAAGCACATCGCCGATATTGTCGAACCCGTATCCGCTATCGTCTGAAGGAAAATCGTCCGCCGGCCGAAGGTCCATGCCGACGAGGTCGCGAATGGTATTGTTGTACTCTTCCCGATTCAGCCGGCGAAGGGTAACGTGTCCGGGATCGTGCACCTGACATTGAGCGTTTGAAAGCGTCGTGTCCACCCAGGTCGCCAGTTTCTCACGTTCCGCAGGAGTAGGCTGCAGGGCATCCATGGGCGGCATATGCCGCGAACTTACGTTCGACGACACCTTTTCCCAGATACTCTGGTCCTTGAGCGCGTCCGCCACGGTCCGATATTTCGCCAGTGAAATCCCCGCCGCAGGGCTTTTCCCGCTATGACAGGAGACACAGAACGTCTTGACCATCGGAATGATGTCGTGGGTAAAGGCCGTCTGCGAGGCGCTTGCGCCGGCCGATACCGCCGAAGCGCGTGGGCGATGGGAGCGCACGGTGTTCGGAAGGGCAGCCGCTCCGATGAGAAGACTGGAGGGCGCCAATAAGGACAAAAACAGGGTTGTATTGCGACTTAACATATTTCTAGCGATCAAGACCGAATAACAGATCGAATTGTGCCGAATTTCACGAAGCTATATTTATTATACAGTCTGGATACGCGCCATGTCGGCAAGATTTCAGCAGTACATTAAAATCGTGTGCGTCGGTTTCAGGTGGCGATTAGTCTATAAGACAATTCCATGGTCAGATTGTGACAGAGGAAAGTTGCTCGGAATACGCATGGATGGGCGCTACGTATCGAAGCTTGTCGATAGCTTAACACAACAGAGGTCAGTGGGGCATGTAATCGGGCGGACCGAGAATTAGCACTTTGCCCGACCAGCGCTCCCGCAGCTCCCCAAACGACATCATGCGCTGCCCCAGGCTCGGATCGGCGATATAATAGCGCTCGCCGCGCACACCCGTCAGGATCACAAAGTGACCGACCGAAAAGAAGAGGATGCAC
>JBBRKX010000589.1:0-4242 GCA_038231675.1 Chthonomonadales bacterium
GAGCTGGCACGCTATCTCGGCGGTGCGGTGCATCATGTGGAAGGCGGCGCCTGGCACTTCACACATCTTTCCGATCCAAAAGACATCGACGCGGAGTTAGCCAGGCTCAAGAGTGTGATCGATCAGGAGAGCGCTTCTGTTATGGCCGGAAGCACCTCGTATGCGTCGCGAACCGGCGGTGACACGGCAGCGGAAACAAATGGCAATACGCCCGTCGAGCCAATACCGGTGTTGAACGAGCCGGCGGAAAATGCGTTCGATGCGCTCGGCGTCCTTGGAAAACCAGCGCTGGCCGTTTTGACGGCCTATCTGGACCCGGAAAAGCCTCCGCTCGCGGTCGCGGCGGTGCGCACGCTGGATGCAATGAGCATGCCGGAGGCGAATGCTTCCCTGACGGCGTTCGCACATAAGCTGCAAACGCCTCCAAGAGATGCGGCGGCAAAAGCCATGCTTCCGGAATTGCAATCCGACCTCATCCGCAGAATCAGCCGTGAACCGGATGCCGAGAGAGTGAAACTTCTTGGGGAAACCGCCCTGAACGCAGAAGCGCCGGAGCAGACTCGAACCGAGGCGCGTATGGCGCTGGCGGGTGCGGGAACGATCGCGCCCTTCACATTGAAAAGCGATGCCAGGGAGATTGGTCCGGGCGAAATGGAGTTTGTTCTGCGCGAGCCGCCGGCTGGTTCTGGGCTTCAGCCGATGCGTCAGGACGAAAAGCGCTCGGCAGTCGCACCGCTTGCAACGGCAAAATCCACCCGTGGAGAGGATTGGGCCGTGTTCTTGTCCGGACGCTTCGGCAATCCGCATGATTTCTGGCTTGCGCGTGGAGAAGGCGGAAAGTGGCGCGAGTTTCTTTTCACAGGCCGCATATTCACCCGAGCTCGTGAATATGGCGGAGAGGGAGATCCCCTACCAGGCGCGTGTCAACTCGCCGTGAAGGGAGATCAGATCATGATCCGCCCGCCCGGTAAGGATACCACCGCGGAACGGGAGCAGTTGGAAAAGGCGTTCGGGGACGAAAAACTTTCGCCCGCAAAGCGTACTAAATTCATGGTGCGGTATCAGCAGATCACGCAGAATGACACGCTTGCTCTGGACAAGTCCATCACACTTTCGTTGGCGGAACTGCGTAAAGACTCCGACCACGATGGGCTGTCGGACCTCGTGGAAACGCGGTTTGGACTCGATCCGCACAAAGCCGACACCAATGGTGACGGTATTCCCGACGGGAAGGACATGAACCCACTTGCTCCGCATAATCCGGTCGCGAGCGATCGGATCCGCATTTTGCAGACGATCTTTTTCGCATTGTATGGAGGGGATACGGCGCCGGAACCCATTGTCGTCGTTCTGGATCGCAACAATTGGCAGGAGTTCGACGGGGTACATGCCCGTGTATTATGCATGACTCCAGAGGACTATCGGCAGCGCAGTGCAAACCTGGGTGCATTGCGGGTTCTGCAGTTTGGTGGCCCACGGGACGCGGATTCCACTATCCTGCAAAAGGATGGCCCCTGCCTGTTCAACGACGGACGTATTCGGGCCGAGGTGCACTTCTGGCAATGGCGGCTGGGAGGCACCGGCGCCGGCAATCCCGTAGGGCGAACGGCCGGCAGCACGCCCATCGTCGACTATACCGCTCAGTTTGTTCGCAAGGATGCTCAGCAAACCGATTGGAAACTTAGTTACATCAAACCGTCCCGCTTCGAAACCAGCAGGCGGGCGCTGACGGCGCTGATGCGCGCCGGCATGTCCGATGGGGATCCAGACCAATGAGCGACATACCCCTGCAGCATTCCGGTTTACCGCAATTGCGGCGCGCGTTACGGCTGGCGGCGAAGCGTTTGCACCGGACGACCCTCCGGACATCATGGTTTACCGTGATCTGGCAATGGCTTGCGTTCCTCGCTCTTTTGTTCGTGCTTGATCTGGCCGTTGGACTCCCCGTGTGGCTACGGTGGCTAGGCCTGATCGGTCAGGCTGGGTTCCTACTTGCCGGGGCAGTAAGGGCGACAATACATCGGAGCCGAATGCGGGTGCCGGACGACCGAGCCGCCCGCGTGGTGGAAGAGCGTCATCCTGAGCTTAACAACGCCCTGATCAATGCGGTCCAGTTTGAGCGAGCGCTGCCTGGCGTCGATCCGTCGCGAGCGGCGCTGATGCGTCGTGAAATGGAACGGGCCGAGCGAACCGCATCCGGCCTGCGGACAGACGACAGCGTGGATCGTGCGGATGAGCATGCCGCACTGCGCAAACTGATGGTGTTACTCGTTATATGGGCGGTGACCGGTATAATTTTTTCCGGGGTATTCATGTCGGTTATTCCCCGTCTGTTTCTGCCCTGGCTGGACGCCAGCACGCCGCCGTACTCTCTTACACGCTTTGACGTCCGTCCGCCGGGCGGCGCGGTCCGTTATGGCGAAAGTATCAGCATCTCCGTGCACGTTTCAGGGCGGCAGCCAGAAAATATCGCCGTGATGACGCAAAGCCAGGGCAGGGATTGGCATCGCGTGGTCATGGACAGCGAGTCGCAGGATACGTATTCCGTGCGGCTCGACGCGCTGCGGGATGACACTCTATTCTATGTTCAGGCGAATACCGGCCGAAGCCCCCAGTATCGGATCACGATCACGCGGCCTCCCGTGGTAAGATCTCTGGCAGCAAACTACACGTTTCCGGCATACACTTCGCGACCCCCGACGAAAGAGATCGTCCAGCAGGCGGGCCTTCATGGCCTGCCGGGCACGGGCGTGAATCTGCAAATAGAGAGCAACCGTGAACTGGCAGCCGGTGAATTCCGGATACAGACCGCAGACGGTTCAACCCAACGGATTCCCTTGCAGATCGCTTCCGCATCGGCTTCGAGCGCGACCGTTGCGCTGAAACTGGTCCGGCCTGGCGACTTCCATCTGTCCCTCACCGCCGTGGACGGCCAGACGAATCCGGACGCCGCGCAGGGTAAAATCGTGATCGAGAAAGATCAGCATCCGAGCGTCTGGTTCGTCTTTCCGGCGCAGGATCTCATGGTGACCCCGGATATGAAAGTGCCGCTCCGGCTCCAGGCCGAAGACGACAATGGAGTGCAGCGAGTCGAGGTTCACCGCATTATCAATGACCTGGGCGACAGCCCGCGCGATTTTCCGAGCGCGCCGCCGGTAAAGAAGGTGGCCGAAACTCTAGAGATGGATCTCGCTTCGCTTGGAGTGCGGCCCGGTGACCAGATTACCTATCGCGCCACTGCGTACGATAACGCGCCTGGCACACCCAACCTTGGCGAAAGCGAGGCTTACACGCTCAAGGTCGTTTCCTCCGAGGAGTTTGCAAAAGCGCTCCGCGAACAGCGTGACGCATCCGACTTGCGTCAGGAGATGCGTGATGCAGCAGGGAGTCTAAAGGACCTCGCGGATCAGCAGAATGCTCTGGCACAGGAGATGGAACGACTTGCGCATGCGCTGGCCAAGCATCCGAACGACCACAACCTCCAGCAGCAAATGGCGCAGGCACGCAAATCGCAGCAGGAGCTCCAGCAGCAGGCCCAACAGATGGCGAAATCACTCCAGGATTATAGCCAGTCTCCCTCTTCAACCGAACTTGAGCGCATGCTCAAGCAGAAGCTGGCGCAGATCGCGCGGCAGATGAGTGCGACCGCGCAGGGCGCAATGCAGCAGGCACAGTCGGAAAGCCCCGGTCAGGCAGCGGCCAACGCCCGGGCGGCGGCAAATCAGCTTGCCGGTATGAATAGCAGAATGGCCGCGCAGATCCAGCATGCGATAGAGCATCTGGCAGAAATACTGCCTCTGTACAACGACATGGACCGATTCCTGGCACTGTTGAACCAGCAGGGACAACTTGTGCTGAAGGCGCGGCAGTTTCAAAATTCAATGCGTGCTTCGCCCGCCGAGAAAATCCAGTTGGAACGGGTGGCAACGGAGCAGAGCCGCATCGCCCGTGAACTATCGCAGCTGCAGCAGGATCTCGTGCAGCACGCGGCCGCATGCGAGGAGAATTTCCCCAAAGCGGCCGCGTCGGCGCGCAGAATAGCCGCCGAAATCGGCAGCCGGAACATCCCAGAATCTATGGAATCGGCCCGTGATTCCTTCCGGCAATGGGATGGCCTGTCCGGCTTCGCGAACGCGGAGCGCGCCCTGGAACAGATGAAAGCGATGGTGAAGGAGTGCCAGAGTGGGCAGGGACAAGCATCCGGTGAACTGGATATCGCGCTGGAACGTAGTCTGGGGCAAA
>JBBRKX010000590.1:0-4240 GCA_038231675.1 Chthonomonadales bacterium
GAAATTGGCCCCTGCTCCGGGATGTGGAGCTATCTACGCCCGTATGACGGGGCGCGTTTTCTCCCTCGACCAGATTCTTCTTCTTTTAATGCTGTACTTCGGACATGAAACTATTCGTTCCATGATCGAGCCGAACATTGGATGTGATAAAGCGTTTGAGGAGGCCTTTGCTCCGGGCGTCAGCGCAGTGGAAGCAGAAGCGAGACTACGGAGTCGCATTACCATCCTGCGATCACAAATGCTTGGACTGCTTGCACCTGACTAATTGCTGTCAAAGCCATAACATCACTTAAGGGCCCGATTCCGAGCCCCGGTAGTTTCGCAGCACGGCCGCGCGGGACCCGATCCACGCCACCGCCAGCAGGCACCCGATCCCCCCACTGATGACCGACAGCGGAGCGCCCGCCACGCTTGCGACCAATCCAGCCTCCAGGTTTCCGAGTTGCGGCCCGCCCGTGAAAAAGATCATATTGATGGAAGTCATGCGGCCGCGCAAATGGTCCGGAGTGCCCATCTGGCGAACCGTCTGGCGCAGGATGCTGCTGATGGTGTCCGCCGCGCCCGCAATGGCCAGCGCCACCAGCGACAGAACGAAAATGTGGGAGAGGCCGAACAGTATCGTCGCGCAGCCGTAAACGGAGACGGCCACAAGCATCGTCAGGCCCTGCCGAACGACCGGGCGGCGGAAGGCCATGACCGAGCCGGCACCGACGGAGCCGGCGGCGGACGCGGCCGTGAGCAGGCCGTATCCACGGGCATTCACTCGCAGGATGTCTCTGGCAAAGACCGGCATAAGCGCTTCCGCGGCGGCGAAGAAGCTGGCCGTGAAATCGAGGGCGATCGTCCACACCTGGATCGGCTGGCTCCAGACGAACTTCAGACCGTCCCGCAGCCCCGCAAGGTTCACCGGGCTCCGTGCGCCCTGCGCACGCTCCATGAGTTCCGGCTTGATGCACAGCAACGCGATCAGCACCGCCAGAAACGACGCGGCGTTGATGCCATAGATCACGGCGAGGTTGCCGCGCTGAATAAGACTGCCCGCCAGATACGGCCCGACCACAGTGGCCATTTTGACGGCGGTGGAGTTCAGCGAAGCGGCATTGGAAAAGTGCTTGCGCGGCACAAGGTTGGGGATCAAAGACTGCCGGGCCGGGCTGTCGAATGCAAGCGCGCCCGCGCTGAGCGCGTTCACCGCATAGATGCTCACGGCTGAGATGACGCCTTTCCACGTTAGAAAGGCAAGTGTGGCGGCGCCGGCGGCCATGACCGTCTGGGTGATGAGGAGAATCCTGCGACGATCCTTTGCGTCCGCGATAGCGCCACCCAATAAGGAACAAAGGAAGAGCGGAACAAAGCGGCAAAGGCCGATCAGACCCAGCGCGACCATCGAATGGGTCAGCCCGTACACATGCCAGCGGACGGTCGTATCCTGCATCTTGGTGCCGACCGCTGAAACGGTCAGTCCTATCCAGAGAAGGCGGAACGCCGGACTTTTCAGTGCGGGAAACCGTCCTTCGGCTTGCTCTGCTGGCTGCTCGCTCAGTATCCTGATGCCTTCCCGCTGATACGTCGATCCGCCGCTCCCACGTAGGTTCCGTTCGGCGCTACCCAGATCGTATGTGCGTCCCCCTGAAACGGCAGCGGCGTCGGGGCGACCACCATATGGCCCATTGTAGTCAACGCGTGGACAGTCTCCGGAAAACGCTCGGGCGATTCGAAACGGATGTGGTCCGGGAACCACTCCTGCGAAAAACGCGGCGAACTTACCGCCGTCTGGACCGGCTGCCCGTAATCCAGTACGCTCACCAGAATGTTCAAAATCGTGTTCGGAATGGCGCGACTGCCGGTGCTCCCGGTCACCAGCATAACTTTCCCATCCCGCGTAACGATCGTCGGCGTCATCGAGCTGATCGGCCGCTTTCGAGGGGCGATCGTATTGGCGTCGGCGCCGATGTTTCCCTTCCCATCCGTTTCGCCGGGAAATAGATGGAAGGCGCGCATGTTATTGTTGAGCAGAAAACCCATGTTCTTCACCACGACTCGGGAGCCCCATCGGCGCTCGAGCGTATACGTGTTCGCGGCCGCCATTCCATTCTTATCGATGACGCCGAAATGCGTCGTGCTCGTGGATTCGTCTGCCATCGGAATGCCGGCGGCAAGAGAGGCGCTAGGGGTAGCCTTCTGTAGATCGAGGGTTGCCACAGTTTCCCGGGCGTATGCACGGGAGATGAGCCAGTCCGGGTTCTGAACGAACGCCGGATCTCCGGGATACCGGGCGCGGTCGTACTGCGCCCGGCGCATCACCTCCGCCATGAGATGCACGGTTTCCGGCGACCATCGCGCGGACCGCTTCAGATCATACGCCTCCAGCATATTCAGTTCTTGGATCAGGCAGACTCCGCCCGCGCTCACAAGGGGCGGCACATAGACGTCGTACAATCCGCGATAGCGGGTGGTGAGCGGCTTTCGTTCGATCGCCTGGTAAGCGGCAAGGTCCTCGCGTGTGATCAGCCCCGCTCCACGTTCCATTTCGGCGATCAGGCCATCTGCAATGGGGCCGTGGTAAAACGCATCGGGCCCGAGGGTAGCGAGCAAAGAGAGCGTGCGCGCCAGATCCGGCAGAACCATGCGGTCCCCGGCCTGCCATGATCTGTTCGGCTTGCCATAGACCCGCTGAAGCTCGGCATGTTCGGGCGCGGCCGCCAGAGTGGCGTTGATGGACGCGGCAAGAGACGCATCCACCATAAACCCGTTGCGAGCAAGCGCAATGGCGGGCAGCAGCAGGATCGGCCACGGAAGGCTGCCGAAGCGGCGATGCGCCATTTCAAGGCCACGCAGGGTTCCCGGTGTCGCGACCGCCCGGTGCGTGAATTGGGACTCCTCCCGCGTGTACATGGTCGGCCACGCTGCGGCCGGCGCCGTCTCGCGATAATCGAAGACGACCGGTTCCAGGCCAGGACCGGGAGCGACCAGCATGAAGCCCCCACCCCCCAGGTTACCGGCGAGGGGATACGTGACTGCGAGCGCGAATGCCGTCGCGATGGCCGCGTCCACGGCGTTGCCGCCCTGCTTGAGAATGGCAACGCCCACTTCGGAGGCAGGGGCCGAAACCGAGACAACCACTCCGGTGCAGGCCTCGATGTAGTGAGGCGATTCGTCCTGGTGAGATATGTTCTGAATATCAGGAGTCACGGCGCTTCCGGTTGGTGATCAAGAACGGTCACACGCATAGGTTATTCCACCTCATAAATGTCGGACCAGGATGCAATAATATCCACGCCTCGCCGGACGGTCTCCGCATCGCCGGACTGCAGTTCGATGTAGAGCGGAGCGCGATAGCCACTGCGAGCCAATCCTACCGCCTGCCCCTCCTGCCCGCGCACCTCATGGTAGAGATACCCTGGCAAGTCCGCCAGTTGATCCAGATGGCGTATCGATCGGAGCGTGCCGTTCCGAGACGGAAACGGCGTGACCACGGCGGCGGCTCCCGGATATTTCTTATTCAGGTCCGGATGCTTTCCGAGCAAGACGTCATGATAGGCGTTGAGTTCATCCATTCCGTAGGCCAGTCTCAGAATGCGGGGCCGATTGCCGCCGGGCCGGGCGGCAATCTCACCCAACCGGGAACCGATGAATTCGACATGCGCGGCGCAACTGGACATATCGAGAGCACGCACTCCCGCAATCGCCAACCTATCCAGCTTTTGCTGCTCCGCTGTAGGCAGGAGCGAAGGCACAATGCGCGCGAAATGATGATAGTCGTCTATCCCGATGTCCTTGCCCGTCAAAACATCCACGATCGGAGTAGTATGCACATTGCCTGCGTTATCGATCAAACAGTCGATCGAAGTGTTGCCGCCCCGCATGTATTCCGCCACGATGACCTTGAGTTGCGCCTCTGGCTTGCCCAATCGTTTGTAATAGGCCGGCACTTCGCTCTGCATCGCGCGATAGTTGCGCAGCAGCGTCTCCTCGTCCGGGTTGGAGGTGGACCACATGCTGGCGGAGACGTTGGAAGGCTGGAGAAACACCGGATATCCCAGTCCACCGGCAAAGCGGATCAGGTCCGCCTCCGAAGAGACGACGTGGAACCGGGCGGATGCGCCGGGACCGATGCGCTCCTGAAACCTTTCTCGCATGACGCTTTTATCGAGGCAAAGTTGTGCGGAGGAGGAGGATATACTGGGCAGGCCAAGCTGTGCGGCCACAGCGGCCGTCTGAGCCACATAGAACTCCACGA
>JBBRKX010000591.1:0-4232 GCA_038231675.1 Chthonomonadales bacterium
ACAGCGTCTGAGTCAGCGGCGTCTTGCCGGTGCCGCCCGTAGTAAGGTTCCCCACCACGACGACAGGACATGGAAGCCGATAGGTTTGACGAATCCCTATCCGGTATGGCAACAAGAAAAGTTTCAAACCGCCGCTATACACCGGAGCCAATCCTGCAAGGCAGAGGCGAAGCGCTCCTGGCAAGACGCCCCGCCGGCCCCTCACAACGGAAAGAAAATATGCCTCGGCATCCAGGCCGACCGGCTGGTTTTCGATACGCAAGGCGTCACGCTCAGGATTCATGGAGCAACGATCGGGCGAGGGCTTTCGCTCCGCATGAGCCCCGCAATAGCAACGGCGTATCTTTTCGAAGCGCCGCGATTCGTCGCGATGAGATCCTGAGACCGTACGGCGATGTCGGCCCGCCAGCCTGAATCGGCGATCAGCGCGCTTCCCTTCGCGGCCATTTCGTGCGCATCGTTCACCCGAAAGCCGACTCCTGTTTCCGTCGCCAGCGCGACTTCGGAACGAATGGTAGCCGTCCTGGGACCGAACAATACCGGTTTGCCGTGCGCCAGCGGCTGAAGCAGATTTTGTCCCCCACCTTTTACCACGGGTTCAAAGCTATTTCCGACAAATGCGACGGTGGCGATGGCATAAATCTGTGCCAGGTCTCCCATGGTGTCGAGAATTAAATGTCGGACGGGCGGTGTTTCCCCGATGGTCGGCCGTACGCGCGTTCGCAGCACGGGAGTTAGTCCGGCGGCTCGCATGGCCTCCGCCAGAGATTCCGAGCGCGCAACATGGCGCGGCGCAATCACCAGGCAAAGCTCTTTACAGTGAAGACGCATCTCCGCATAGGCAGCCAGAACACACTCCTCTTCCCGCGCGCTGCGCGTGCTGCCCGCGACAAGCACCGGCGCGTCTTCCGGAAGTCCGAGGTTGCTTCGAATCGTCCGCGCCTCTTCTTCTGAAACCTGCGGGATCTCCTGATCGAATTTCGAATTGCCTATGACGACGGTCTTGCCGCCCCCTACCCTCGCTCCGGACAGCGCGGCTATTCTTTCCGCATCGAACTTCGACTGCATCAGCAGAAAGTCCACATTCGAGAGCATCCACCGGAATAGCCCCCGGGCGAATAGTCGCACGCGCCGGTAATTTCCATCGGAAATCCGGCCATTGACCATCACCGTCTTCACATCGCGGCGTTTGAGTTCGCTAAGCAAATTCGGCCAGAGCTCACTCTCAAGACTGACGAATACGGCGGGGTTGATGGCGGCGATCGTCCGGCGCACCACCCATGGGAAATCGAATGGCGAGAAGAGGATTGCGTTCACCAACGGCGCGGCCTGGTCGCAAGCCATCTCTTTTCCGGCTGGCGTCGTCACCGACAGAAAGAGTTCGTGATCGGGGAGCACCGCGCGCACCTCTCGTATGATCGGGACGGCGGCCACCACTTCCCCGGCGGATACGGCATGCACCCATATTCGGGGTCGTGATCCCGGTTTCCATAGGAGAGGATCCGGCAAAAACCCCCAACGCTCTCGCCAGCCCGACCGCGATTTCCCAGAAATATATCGTCCCAGCAGATAAATCGCGATAGCCGGTGACACAAGGATCAGCGCCAGATTGTAGAAAGCATAATAGATAAGATGAATACTCCGAAGCGTCATGACAGACGCAAATCGTTCCTTCACGGGGATGCTCCGCTCGTTAAGCATATTATACCCGAGCGGAAAGACGGGAAGATCCTCCCCAAGTTATGGGGTCGCCCGAATCCAAACGCTTACTGTGCAAATCGCTTCATGAGACCGAGGATTCCCAGCACAAGCAGACCTGCATAGAGCATCGCGAAAACTTCACTACGGGAGAACCGAAACCGTGTGAGATTCATCCCGATAACGACTACGGCGATCGGAACCAGAGCGGGCAGGTCCAGATTGAGAAAGAAAACGATGAACATGTAGACGACAAGCGTTACAAAAAGCGTGAGGAACGTGCGGCGCGACGGTATTCCGAAGCGAGCAAAACACGCGAAGAAAAGAGACGTAAACAAAAAATCGGCCAGGCCGACGCTCAGTTTCATGGACGCCGCGCCCAACTTGGAGCTCGTGGTGGGCAACTCTACGGTGAGAGCGCGCATGGCGGCGCTCGCGACGGGAGAATGCCCGGCATTCGCCTGAGTAACAAGTCCCCCACCGAACACCACATAGAGGTCCACAATGGCCAGGGCCAGGGCCATCGGCAAGAGCATTTTGAATTCGCGAACCAGTCTGGCGATTCCGGCTCCCATCGCGGCGGCGAACCAGATCAGAATCAGCTCATCAATGCCGGGCAGGAGATGGACACTGTGAAAATACAGCATCAAAACAGGCGATAGCCGATGCCAGGCCGCCAACCAGGGAAACATGCGTATGAGAATGGGAACCAGAATGAGCGGCAAGGCGAGCGTTCCGGCCGCAAGGAGATTTAAGACGATCGCACGCCGTGTCAATAGGGAGCGCGCGACCAGTACGGTGAACGCAAGGACGATAAAAAGCGAAAAGATCGTCGTGGTCCCAACCACGTAGATGTCGCCCGAGGGAATAGCGAGGGCGATCTGCCAGAAGACAAGGTAAAAAACTCCAACGGCGAAGGCGCGCAAACCTGCGCCAGGGCGGAAGGACACAGCGGGCGACTTTAGCGGATCAGGGACGCTTTCCCAGGCGGGAGTCTCTAATGGGCCGGGCGCGACGGAAGAAGGGACAGGATCGATCGGTGGGTTATCCATGCTATGGAAGCAAGGCTCCTACAAATAGTACGTGTTTTAAGCTGGCTCAAGGGCAAAAAGTCCTGCAAAAGAACCGCGCCAGAAAAATCCTTTGACAAATGGCAGCATGCTATTATATAATAGACGTGGGACGGCGTCAAGATGAGACGCTTTTCCTCCACCAATTCGCTTAGTCATAACGCGCGCGGCATCGAGGATGAAGCCGTTGCTTTTGTGAGAAGGCCCGTTTTCGGGCGTGCGGCGCGCGTCACCACCCCTCATCCACCCGTGTCGAATGTTCACCAAATCCCTCTGGCGGCTTTGGTGTCTGTGACATCTTCGCTTCGCTCGTCCGAATTCCCGTGGTCGTTCTCACTGTCTGCTTCTTGCTAATGAGGGAGAACTCCCGACACCTTTGCTTCTCCCTGATGAAGGTGAGGAAAGTGTCGTGGAGCATACTCCATTCATTGCATGGCTGACCGATTTGCAGTGCCTGTCTAATTTATGGGAGGATACCCTTGAGCGACAAACAGCTACGTATTGTAATTGCCGATGATGAGCCTATTATCCGACTCGACCTGAGGAAGATGCTCGAAGACTGCGGATATGAAGTAGTCGACGAAGTCGGCGACGGCGCGAAAGCCGTGGAATCGGCGCGCAACCTGAGACCGGACGTGGTTATCCTGGATATCAAAATGCCGGAACTGGATGGCATTGATGCAGCCAAGGTGATTACGGAAGAAAAGATCGCGCCGGTCCTCCTCCTTACCGCCTATAGCCAGATGGATCTCGTCAACAGGGCAAAAGATGCGGGCGTCTTTTCCTATCTTGTCAAGCCATTCAAAGAGGCCGACTTGATGCCTCAAATCGAAGTGACCGTCGCGCGCTGGGAGACGTTCCTGCGCATCGAAGAGCAGGCAGCCGACCTGGAAGACAAACTGGAAACCCGAAAATCCGTGGATCGAGCCAAGGGAATTTTGATGGATCAGCACGGATTTAAAGAGCAGGAAGCTTTCCGAAGAATCCAGCTCCAAAGCATGAACACGCGAAAATCAATGCGCGAGATTGCGGAAGCGATCATTATCGCGCACAACGTCTGACGTCCCTACAGAACATCGACTTTCCGGCGCCTGGTCGCCTCGCTTCCGAACGCCCAACTCGGAAGCGAGCGCTCTGGGGAAGTTATCCTCCGATCGACGGATAGAATGCGTCATTCCGCTTTATGAAATATCGATTATCACGTCTCCACACTCCCTTGCGTGCGCGACGCCTGGTCGCCGCGTTGCGTAGAAGCGATGACCCCGACGTTGCTTTGCTACAACAGGAGCTAGATGCACGCGATCGGCAGATCCGAGAAGCGACCCTCATCATCGAGCAGCAACGCGCCGAGTTGGAGGAGCGTCGGGGGGAAGCGGAGGCCCTTCGCCGGGTGGGTGAAGCGACCGGATCGGCATTCGATCTCGAAGAGATGCTCAAGGTGACCGCCGATATCGCCGTCCAGAT
>JBBRKX010000592.1:0-4228 GCA_038231675.1 Chthonomonadales bacterium
GCAGCCTTCCAATACGGAGCAAGTGCAGGCGATCTCTGCCCGACTCTGGCAGGCCGGCTACCTGCCGGGAGAGCATGCGGGCGTTTCCTTTCGTTCCAGCGGCGATCCCATCCTGTACATCAATAATCCGGCCGGCGTGCCGGGACAGGTCCGCCGCACGACTCTCGATGGTCTGAAGGCTCTGAACGAGATGAACTACAAGACCGTCGGCGATGACGAGACGCATACCCGCATCAAACAGTACGAGCTTGCTTTCCGGATGCAGGCGAGTGTTCCGGACCTTACCGATTTGAGCAAGGAGCCGGATACGACCTACGAACTCTATGGGCCGGATGCAAAGAAGCCGGGCACATTCGCGAATACGGCCCTCATGGCGCGTCGGATGGTGGAGCGCGGCGTGCGGTTTGTACAGATCTATCACAACAACTGGGATACCCACGGAAACGTGGCGGGCCGTCTGCCCAGCCAGTGCAAAGACGTCGATCAGCCATGCTGGGGCCTCATTCAGGACCTGAAACAGCGCGGCATGCTCGATGACACGCTGGTAATCTGGGGCGGGGAGTTCGGCAGGACCGTCTACTCTCAAGGCGGCTTGACCCACGAGAACTACGGCCGCGATCATCACCCACGCTGCTTCACGATGTGGATGGCGGGTGGGGGAAGCAGGCCGGGTACGGTTTGGGGCGAAACCGACGACTTCTCTTACAATATCGTCAAGGATCCTGTTCACGTACACGATTTCCACGCCACCGTGCTGCGGTTGCTGGGCTACGATCATCTGCGCTTCAGTTATAAGTACCAGGGCCTCGACCAGCGTCTCTCCGGCGTCGAGCCCGCGAACATCATCAAGGGTCTTATGGCCTGACGGCGCGCCGACGCCTGCATTGGAAAACCGAACGACCGTGGTATACATGCCTCTCTTATTGGATGCTTATCCTGAGCATCCAATGAGAGAGGCGAAATTAAATCTGAGGATTCCCCTTTATGCGCCACCGTATTCTTTGTTTGCTCTCGCTTATGGCGGTATTGTCGGTTCCCCCATCGGCCTCCGGGCAAAACTTGAGGAAGGACTTCCTCGATCCGCCGGACAGCGCACGGCCGCAGGTATGGTGGCATTGGCTCAACGGGAACGTGTCCAAAGAGGGAATCACGGCCGACCTCGAGGCCATGAAACGGGTGGGCATCGGCGGTGGAACCATCGCGAGCATTCCTTTCGATGTGGAAGGCCCCGCGCCTTTTATGTCGGACGCCTGGCGGGGAATGATGACGCATGCCACTCGTGAGGCGAAACGGCTCGGAATGGAGCTTGGCTTCTTCAATTGCGAGGGCTGGAGCTCCAGCGGCGGGCCATGGATCACTCCGGATATCGCGATGCAAATGGCGGTCTGGAGCGAACGGCGTGTGACGGGCGGACAGCATATTGCCGTTACGCTGCCTAAACCGCTCACGCGTTTAAATTACTATCGGGACATCGCGACCGTGGCTTTCCCTACTCCGAGCCGGGAAATGCTGCCGAGCCTCAGGGATCTAGCGCCCGTGGTGACCGGCGCGGGCGGCAAAGCCGTCGATATCGGGCCCGCGCTCGATGGAGATATGTCCACGTTTGTAACCGTTCCGGAAAGCGCCGACAAGCGCCCCTTCCTCCAATTCGCGTTTGCAAAGCCTTTTACCGCATCGGGCATACGATTGGTCCCGGGCCCGGAATGGACTCACCGCGACGTGGAACTGCAGGTCTCCGACGATGGACAGTCCTTCCGCGCAGTGGGCAAATTTCCGACTCCCGGCGTGTTCATGGATTCCGGCACGGAGTGGCTGCTTTCCTCAGCATTTGGTCCCGTCACCGGGCGCTTCTTTCGGGTGGTATTCGACACCACGGAATCTGCTCGGATGACGCTTGCGGAATTTAATCTGCTCGGCCCGGACAACGGGGCGCTGTCCGTGATACCCCCCTTTCAAATTGTCGACCTCACCGATAAGGTGGATGCCGGGGGGAAGCTGACATGGGATGCGCCCGGAGGCGACTGGACCGTCGTTCGCTTCGGTTACACGCCGATCGGGGTCATGAACCATCCGGCCACAAAGTATGGAATCGGGCTCGAATGCGACAAGCTGAGCCGCGTCGCGCTCAAGAAACATTTCGCGGGGTTCGTCGACAAGGTCATTGCGGATGCCGGCCCACTCGCGGGAAAGACCCTTGTCTACTCCCTCATCGACAGCTACGAAACTGGCGAGCAGAACTGGACCCCGGCTTTCCCCGCCGAATTTCAGCGGCGATGCGGATACAATTTGCGATCGTACCTTCCGGTCCTGACAGGGCGCATGGTGGGCAGTCCGAACGTCACGCAGCGATTCCACGACGATGTGCGACGGACGATCACCGACCTCTGGACGGAGAACTATTATGGGTACTTCGCTCAACTCCTCCACGAGCGCGGCTTGAAAAGCGAAGTAGAGGCTTATGGAAACGGCTCCTTCGACGATCTTCGGTCCAGCGGGCTGAACGACATGCCGATGAGCGAATTCTGGTTCGGCAATCGCGACGATGGCGGTCTCGCGAAAATGGCGTCTTCGGCCGCGCACACATACGGGCGCCCGATCGTAGGCGCGGAGTCCTTTACCTCCGGGAACGAATACAACTTCGATCCCGCAAGCCTGAAGATATTGGGGGACTGGATCTTTTCCCAGGGCGTCAACCGCTACTACTTTCACAGTTATGCTCAGCAGATGCGAGTCGATGGAAGCAAGCCCGGCTTCATCTGGTCGAACGGGATCAACCTTACGCGCAACCTGACCTGGTGGAACCAGGGCCAAGACTGGCTCCGATACATTGCCCGCTGTCAGTATATGCTGCAGAGCGGGGCCTTCGTCGCGGACATACTTTCTTATCAGGGGGAAGACACATTCCATTTCGAGGGGGATGCCCGGCCTCTTCGAGAGCCGCCGGCCGGATATGACTACGACGGCCTGACGTACGAGCTGCTGACGACGGCGACCGGCGTGAAAGATGGGGAGATCGTTCTGAAGAGCGGAATGCGGTATCGCTTGCTCGCGCTTCCAAACGCATCCGCCATGTCTCCGGCGGCATTGCGCAGTGTCCGAGATCTCGTTCGGGCAGGCGCGATCGTGTTCGGGCCACGCCCGACAGCAGCCTTCGGTTTGGCGGATTACCCACAAAGCGACCGGGAGGTCAAGCGCCTCGCGGACGAGCTCTGGGGCCCCATCGACGGCAAGCAAACGATCGTCAATCGCGTGGGGTTGGGACGAGTGTACTGGACGGGCGATATGAACGGGCTGCAGCCCGTGTTCGACGATTTGAAGATCGCGCCGGACTTCGTATCCCAGGCAGGGGACGCGGATGTGAAATTTCTCCATCGCCGGATCGGTTCGGCGGATGTCTATTTCCTTTCCAACCAGGAATCGGAGCGGGTGGAAGCGACCTGCACTTTTCGGATCGACGGCAAACTGCCGGAACTCTGGGATGCGGAGAAGGGGACGATGCATTCCGCTCCCGTGTGGCGGTCGGAGCCAGGCGGGCGCACGACAATACCGATCTCTTTTGAGCCAGGACAGTCGGTGTTCGTTGTGTTTGAAAAGCCAGCGCCGCATTCCGATCATATCGTCGCCGTAAACTTTGACGATACGCACGCGGTCGCCGCCCGAAAGCACACTCTGGAGATCCGCCGGGCCGTTTACAGCGCGGTCGATGGATCGCCGGGCACGACGGATCTGACGGCGAAGCTCGCCGGATTGGTAAAGGACGGCAGTCTACGCGCCCACGGAGGGAATGAGTTTGCGGGTGGGGATCCGGCGCCGCTCCATATCAAGCAATTGCTAATCGAATACACTTACGATGGTCAGCCGGCCGAAACGACGGTGTCGGAAAGGGGCGTCATCAAAGTTCCCCCTCCTGGCGGGGCAACTCCCAATCCCGCTTACGAACTTACTATGTCGTCGAAGGACCAATCTTCCCTCCTACCCTGGAAGGCGGGAAAATATAGGCTCACGTATGCTTCCGGGAAACAGGTGAACCGCGATATCGCCACGCTGCCCGCTGCGCGCGAGATCGCGGGCCCGTGGACGGTGCGTTTCGATCCTAAATGGGGTGGTCCGGCGTCCGTTACGTTCGACACGCTGGAGGATTGGACACGCCGGCCGGAAGAGGGCATTAAAAACTATTCGGGAACGGCGGCATATGCCGTTGCATTCGATATGCCGACGGCGCCGGGCA
>JBBRKX010000593.1:0-4224 GCA_038231675.1 Chthonomonadales bacterium
AAATATCGGGCATGGGTTTTCGACTTTCGAGAGTTGTTGGCTTGGCGTCTACAACTTCGATCCGAAAGCCCTATTCTCATTCATGGATTCGCCACCCGTTTTGGCGAAGGTATTGTTTGTCAAGACAAAATATCGACTGATTTTAAGTTAGATCGTGTCCTTTCTCCTCGGCGTTTTCACCGGTGTTTTATGCGGTGAACGCAAGTGCACCGCAAATGAGCGCTACCCACAACAAGGAAGAGGTCTTGACCCGGTTCATGAATGATGCTCCTTCGTATGCGTTTCTCTGCCCTGAGTCCCTGACAGTAGGTGTTCAAGAGGATTAGGAACGCCTTCAGATAATTGTTGTGGGGGCTGCCCACCTTGGTCGGACCGCAATAAACAGCGACTATAGGTGCGGTGGTTGTTCTCGCGAATCGTATTTGCTACGCAGGCCAATCGGGCTAGAGAATCTCGCCGCTTACCCAGAGACGGCCGTCCTCGGCTACGGCGACTGCATAGGGTTTCATGCTGCCGCAGAGATCCACGCAACGCTCGATCCTGCCCGATGAGGATAGAGTCTTGATGTCGCCAGTATGCTGGCACGGTACATAAATTCTGTCCTGCCGGTCTATGGCGAGAAACCCCAGGGCCAGACCTTCAACCTGAAACTCGCGCGTCAGCGTTCCCTGCGTATCACGCACTTCTATCCATCCCTGCTCGGTGGCTACGTCTGAGACACTGTTCCGACTTACAAACAGGGTCTTGCGCGAATCGAAGGCAATCCCATCCCACACTGTGTCCGGCGCACTTGGGAATGCGTCTATCAGTTCTCCGGAAAGATCGAATACCTTGATGACAGCCCCATACGCGTTGTTTTGCGCCATGTAGATTCGCCTCGCTCCATCTGTACAGACCTGTGCTCCCCAACCTCCGGCAAACCAGCGCCCCCTTGTGCCGCCCCTGCTGAATATCAGCAATGCGTCCCCGCCACTAACTAGAAGCCGCCCGTCCGGATGGAACATCAGACTGTGCCGAGCGTTCAGGCAGGTCACCATGTCGTTGCCGCCTGAAAACGTGCGAACAAGCTTCCCGTCCAGTGTGTACTCCGCGATCAGCGATGTGTTGGTTCCGTGCTGCGCCATCCAGGAGAATGCGGCGAACAGATGGCCGGGCGTAAACCCATGGCGCGCCGCCTGTGCAGGGGCCACCGCCATGCCGTAGGGGACGCCTGGGATCTCCTTACCGAGTTCTCGCACAATTTCTCCACGTGAACCGAACTCACAGACCCTTCCGTGGCGAGGGTGCTGATGGATCCGCCGGTCCTCTCCCGCGAGCCTGGCGCTACTTCCGGTTAGGGCGAGAAGCAGAAGGCCGAACTCGGCTACCGGCGTCACCTCCAGGGCAGCCAACTCCTGCGGTACTCCCTTGTTGCCGGCTATTCCGCCAAGGTGCGAGCCCAGGCGGGAATAGCCCTCGGGAAGCGCGGATCCTGCCGCTTGCAGCAGATCAATTGCTTCCATTTGCAGATAGCCCATCGAGATTGCGCGCGCAATAGCTTGCATGGGTCTGTGTACGCCCAGACGATGATAAATCTGCTTGAAATGTGTGTTGACACAGTTCAGACTAATGCTGAGTCTGTCGGCGATCTCCTGCTGGGAGCGATGCCCCGCCGCTTCCCGTAATATCTCCACCTGGCGGCGTGTCAGGACGCGTTTGCCATCTCCGTTAAGGACCAGACGTGGAGCCGCTACAGGAAAGAGCGTGCTGAAGAGCATGCTTAACAGGTCGCCATTGCCGAATCCGGCCCGTACACGACGCAGCCATTCCGAATGGCGCGGATCAGACGTGTTCCACGCTCTTATTCTAGCAATGATTGCGAGTAGCTCCTCAAAGTCCTCTACCATTGGACCGGCCGGGTTCTCTTCCGAAAGAGCATGGGGCATCGCTGGACACGGAGGGAAGGATGGGCGCGCCGCAGCGTTCAGCGCCTCTCCCGCCAGCATCAGAGCCGAGAAGTACCGGTCTTCAGACCAGTCCGGGTTCTTATGGTAGTGGCTGATAAGGTGCGGCCCCTCCAGGATGTCCGCCACCTTTGCTTTGCGTTTCCCTGCTGTTCTCGTGGGCTTTGATATCGTCATATCGTTCTCTTTTCCGGCGAGGGTTACGACATCAAGCGAACAGACGTAATTCTATCACGCCGACTCGGCAATTTCCATTACGCGTAAACGGTATATTTTGCTATGTTGGGGACTGCTGCGCTTGAATCCTTCTCCTGCGAACACCTCCGTCAGCATGCTATTCTTAATTGGATCGCGGTCATCCGTGCCGATCTCCACGTATGATAAGAAATAAGCGGAACGCCTCGTTCGTTATCCCCGGGAAAGCATCCGTATGAAACAGATCGTGGACACTGCATTCACGCATGTGCGAATCTGGAGAGCCTGTTGGAGGCTCGATTCTTCACGCCCGAACGAAGGGGTGCTCGCGGTGGAGACTTTTCGGGCCTGCGGCAGCGCCAGCCTTCCGTATCTTCGCCTTGCGATCCAGTTCCGTACTACGCCGCGCGTCCAGTTCTCTGCGGCGGTGGCGTTGCACGCATTAGGAGACCCGCGCGGGCTTGAGATGTTGATTGAGGCGTTGCGATGGCGACTTGGATCTTCTCCACGCCTCGGGAGCGAAATCGAGTCCGCACTGATCGCGATCGGTTCTCCGGATGCGGGCGCTGCGCTCCTCGATCTCTGGAAAAGCTTGCCCTCTACCGGTATCGGGCACCACGCGATTCTGACGACGATATGCCGCGTCTGGGTCGCCCTGGAAGATACGCGGGCGCTGGAAGCGCTTACTCCACGCGCGGAGGACCTTCCCGAACTTTTTGAAGAGACTATTTCCCAATTTGGAAATGCCGCCGTGGACACGCTTCGCCCGATGCTGGCGGATCCCCTGCCGCGCAGACGGCATCTTGCGCTGCTGGCGTTGCGCCGCGTCACGGGCGCGCACTGCTTTGCGGCTCTCACGCCGCTACTGTACGACCCCGATCCGGCGATTCGGTCCGAAGTGCCGCACGCCCTGGAAGTCGTGGGCGGACGCCTTTCGGCGGTAGAGGCGATTCGGGTTGCCATCGAAGCGGGGTTCAGCAGCCGCGAAGCTGTGGAGAAGCTCTGGGTCGCCGGCCACGACGCAGTGAACATTACGATGGCGCTGGTGGATCGGTGGCACAGGACAGACAAGAAGGCCGATCACGATACGGAAGGCGCGGTCCACGCAGCTTTACAGTTCCTCGCAAACTCCTCCGTGGCGCAGTTCAACCTTGTTCCGGTGCTCTGCGACCTTCTGAAACGCAAGCCCGGCCCGCGCTTGACTCCAACGATCGTCCAGATCATCGGTCAGCGCTGCCGAAAAGACGACGCCTATGCCGATCGGCTCGCCGTCGTGCTCCTGCCGATTCTCGCGGATCCGGATCACGAATCTCGATTGGCCGCCGCCGGCGCGCTGGAACGGTTGGGCGAGGACCTTGGACTGCGCTTTCTTCGTCTGCTCGAGGAGTGCCGCCCACAGGCGCACTGGCTCGAAAAGATCGAGGCGGCTCTGCGCGACGGGGCGGAAGCGGCCCAGTTGATGAACCAGATTTCGAGTTGGTTCTCACGCGCCGCTCGCGACGGCCTTTTCAAGGCTGCCTCCGAAGACGCCCGGCAATCTGTGGCGGGAGACGCACGCGTGTTATCTCTGCTGGGCGACGTGATGCACAACGCGCTGGACGCCCTTCAGGAAGCGCTCACTCCTCATGCGGCTCATGAGGCCGCCGCGCTTTGTCTCACGGCGCTGCGCGCCATAGGCCGACTTGGCCAGCCCATGACGCCCACACTGCAAAGCCAGGTCGTACGCGCCCTTTCCGCGCGGGGCGATCGCAGAGCCGCATTGGATTCGGCGCATGTGGAAACCGCGGCGCTCGTCCGCGATGCTGCAGCGGAGACATTGTTGGCGCACTACGGCGCCAACAGCTTTCCTCTTTTTCTTGGCGTACTTTACTCCCGGCCATTGGCCCTGCAGGGCTCGGCGATTATTGCATTGGGCCGCCTGGGCGATCCCAGGGCGCTGCCGCACTTACAGTCCATTCAGGAAGACACGAGCCATCCATTTTTCGCGGCCGCTTCGCAGGCGATCCATGAGATCAGGCAGACCAATCCCAATATCATGCTCCTCCTGCGTGGCTCCGCGACACCGCCCGCCGCGCCGGATACCCTA
>JBBRKX010000594.1:0-4222 GCA_038231675.1 Chthonomonadales bacterium
AAGTAGGTGCTTCCAGATGAGGCGTTGCACATTCGCTCTGCCGTATCCTGCTCAGCCAAAACTAGCACAACTCGTTTTCTAAGAAATAATGACCAAAGTAGCGCAATCCAAATCGGTGCGTTCGACGGCCATTTCCATAGTAGCGATAGACCAGGCGTTGCGCGGCGAGATTAGAAGGCGCGTTGTCGAGTCTGCAGACCCACCAGACATTACATCGGGGATGTGCCTGTTGGTGCAAGAGCGTTTCAAAACTGAATTTCAGTAGTCCCTTTCGGCGGTGGGCGGGATGGGTCCAGGCCGGCCCGATCATCTGGTCCTTTGCATCCATAAAGGGATATTTGCCGCAACGCGAGGCGATCCCGGTGTAATGGACAATCTGCCCTTGATCCCGGATGATCAGGAAGCCATACCGTGCTCCGGCTTGCCGCATACGAAAATAATGCCCCCAGATGCCGACAAACGCCGGCAAGCAGGAAAGATAGGGTAGCCCTGACGGAAAAATACGCACCCCGGATGGCAGCCAGTATTCCCAGGATAGTCGAGGGTCCAGGCCGCTGTCTTCCAGCGTGGCCGGCGTATTTACATTTTGTTGGTAGAATGCATAGGCCATAATGAACGCTCATTGCCGCTTATTCACGACAACAGAGGGGGGCGTCTCCTGCAAATCCCAGGGGGGCTGGTTTATTGCGGCGGTCGAATGGTCTATTACATGGTAGCATAAATGCTCCAGGTAGTCCGCGATTTTGGGATAAATTTTTTCCGCCGAGTAGCGCGTCTCGAATAAATCGGCGCCGTTTGCCGACATACGATGTCTAAGCTCACGGTCCTCCGCCAGAAATTTCACGCTCGCCGCGAGGCTGGGCGCGTCGCCCGCGCTATAGGTAAGGCCACATCCATGCTCGCTTAAAAGCGTTTGTGTCTCCGCCTCCAGACTGGAGAGGACCGGAAGCCCGTTACAGAGATATTCGAAGAGTTTATTAGGAAGGCTTTGTGGCGCGCCTTTCGCATAGGCCATCAATCCGATGGCGGCGTTTCGAGCCAACCAGGCAAGCGCGGGCCCATTTACACGACCCGTGAAGACGACGTTGTGAAGATCCCGCGCATCCGCCACAAGTCGATCGTAGTTTTCGCCGGAACCGCTCAGCACAAATTGCACTTCCGCCAACCCCGCCTTTTGCAATGCACGGGCCGCTTCAATGACTGTGTCCAGATCGTATGTCCTGCCGAACATACCGACGAACCAGCAAATCAGTCGGGAAGCATCGACGCCTTGCGCCACAAGAGCCGCGCCGGCTTCTGCAACCGTTTCTTCCGCAATGGAAGGGCGTCGGTAACCAAGCGGAAACACCACATCGCGTGCGGTGCGCTCTCGGTTAGCGTAGCGTAGACCCCAATTGAGGTAACCATCCGAAATGCCGATAATACCCGTGCTTCCCCGAAGAGCGCGTCGCGCGATGCGGTAATAGGGGGCAAGCACTGTTTTCGCCACGGAACGCAGACGTTTCGGCGCCACATCGAGGAAAATGTCCGGCCATAAATCCCGAATATCGATGACGACCGGAATTCCGTGTCTTCGGCCATATGCCGTCGCCGCAGCGCACATCTCCAGTGTGGGCAGGCAACAGACGATGCAATCCGGCTTCATTTCTTGCTCGGCAAGTCTTCGAAACTTCCTTGCTACATGGATATGGTTAAGGATTCTTTTTGCGGAGATATTTCCGGTGTATGTGATCGAGTGGAGCAATCGCAGCGTATAATTCGGTGCAAGCTTCACGCAGGTGTCCGCCTGGTAAAGAAGCTTCTTATGCGCATGATCCAGTGTCGAGTTCCACCATGTAACGTCATGGCCACGGTCGACCAGAGCCCGCGCCAACATGCCCGTTCGGTACAGGCGCTCGTTCGATCCGTCCAGGGGGGGGAGTTCACCTATTTTCAGAAGCCAGACGCGCATGCTTCGTTATCCTAGCTTTGCCGCCATGAGAGCGCGATGCGCTCCCTGGAAGCGTAAAAGTTTGCGATAACCCGGTAATATTATCGGGTTATCCGTATGTAACTGGAGGGCGATTTTAGATAATTAGAACCAATTTTAGGCTTCCATTTCATAAGTTCGATTGGCCATGACTATCAAGGCACATGCGGTAGACGTCCATCACATGCTCCCGAAGCGCGGAAAGCGATAACTGCTGAGCGGCCGTCCATCCATTGGAACGCGGGCGGGACGTCAGGATATCCGCAAGCGCTTCCCCCAATGCGTCGGCGTCACGCGCCACCAGGCGCGACGGCGTGACACCCTCCAGTCGTTCCGGAACGTCGCCGACAGGCACGGAAACGATGGGCAGATTGCAGGCAAGAGCCTCCTGGATGACGGTGGGCGCGCCCTCCCAATCGCTGGTAAATACCAGGCAATCCGCGGCGTTCATCATCAATGGAATGCGGTCCGCCCGCACATATCCATCCAACACTTCGAAACGGATTTCCCCTATGTGCTTGCGGGCGACTTCCACGGCGGCCGTTGCAAGGTCCAGCCGCTTTACTTTTGGGCTGCGGCCCGCATTGAATAGGACGATCCGCGCATCGGTTGGCCAGCCCAGTTCCGCACGCGTCGCATCGCGGTCACGAGGAAAGAAACAGGAGGTGTCGACGCCGGTTGGGATCACCCGCGCACAATTGCGGCCCCACTTCAGGCGATCGCGTAATTCCGCGCTGACGCAGATAATGCCTTTGGCACGCCGCGCCGCGAGATGGGACAGGGCATGTCCGCACCAGGAACGCAGTCGGGGATTACTGGGCGTGGGGTTCAAGTCGCTGCCGCGATACGTAATGACGAGGGGGACGCGGGTTCCATAGGCGCAGAAAAAGCCTGTCATCGTCCCAAAGTGGGCATGAATGAGATCGGGCTGAAACTCCCGCACGACATGGCTCAGTCGTCGTCGCTCTCGTAGCAGCGCGCCGGGCGCGGTCCGTGAAGTAAGGTAAAATGTCTGCCCTACCACTCCCGCTTCCACAAGCGATGCCGCCTGCCGTTTGGCGAAGATCATTGTTGGGCCTTCCTCCTCGCCGGGAATGACGGATAGCACCCGCAACGCCTGGCGCTGAGGCCGATCTTCCGCAATAGCAAGTCCAGCTATCTGGGTATCCACGCGTAATCTCCCTTATTTCCACACGACTCTCTTCACGGATCCTAATGAAAGTTAGATCGGCGATTCACCCAGCACCATGGCTTTCCCGCCATCGAGAGGATCCGTATCGATCACTTCCAGCGAAACGGATGACTGTATGCGATTTAGGGCGAGAACACCGCCGATCAATGCCCACCACCATTCGGATAGGCGTGGTAGAAGCAGAGTCGGGCAACTGGTGCCCAACACAAGTAAAAGCATTGCCCATCCACACAACAAACTACACCACTCCCGCTGGTCTCGCACCTGCCAGAGGGCGGATCCGATGGAGCAAATGAGAATGCATGTCCCCGCAATACCACCGGAATATAAAACAACGACAAAGAGAGAGTCGTTGACTATAACCCCGGTTTGCAGCACGGCTCCCACTCCAACGACCGGACTTTTGCCGATCTCGCGCAGGGCATCCGCAGACTGGCCATCGTCGAGATTATATCGGTCTTGAAGGCTCCCTGAGGGAGTCAAGAGCTTATCGAATAGGAAATAGGAAAGCACGTCCCGATAAGGCGCTCCCGTCTCCGTCGTCGATAGACCGAAGAGCAACGCGCCGATGAGGGAAGTGAGTATACCCACCTGCCCTATCAAACGGAGTCTCTGACCGGTCCGCACCGTGCATAGGGCAGCGATCACGGCGAGGCCGAGTCCGCCCAGAAAGGTTGCGGAAAGCGTCGCCAGCCCTCCAAGCACCGCAGCAAATACCGAGAAAATGAGTCCAAAACGGCTGCGGTCGCTCGAGAAGCTCTCCGATCGGCTCAAAAGAAATAGACCCGTGAAAACCGCAAGTGCAAAATAGGCCCCTGCGTAGGAAACGTTTTCGAAGACGGCCTGAGCCCGCATGCTCAAGCCACTGGCAACGTTTGCTATTTGCGCGTCCAGAGCGCCCCGATTCGGTGAAGAGAACGCATCTACGGTGAGCGAACGGACGGGGCCCGCATCCAACACCTGGCCGATCGACAGCAGCGCCAACGGGATGGCCGCATAGACAAATCCCGTCATTCCGCGGCGCAAGTCGCTTGGCTTCAGATCCAGGTTGTAAAATAAGA
>JBBRKX010000595.1:0-4222 GCA_038231675.1 Chthonomonadales bacterium
ACCAGCGCAAGCACCGCGCCATCCGTGGGATCCAACGCAACCGCCGATCCCGGATGTCCATGCGCCAGGGGCTCCTGGAGGGCGTCGTAGGCCACGCGCTGCAGTTTGCTGTCAATCGTCAAACGAACGGTATTCCCCGGCCTGGGCTTGACCTCGTCCAGGTTATGCTGCATTCTGCCGCGCGCATCCACCGCAATCATCTGGCCGCCATCGGTGCCGCGCAGTTCGCGTTCGTACGTTTTTTCTATGCCTTCCACGCCGATATAGTCACCGCCGCGATAGCCCTTGGATCGAAGCTGATTAAGGCCCTGTTCACTGATCGGCCGCGTGACGCCCAGCACATGAGTACAGATCCGATTGTCCAGGTAATACCGTACAGGATCCTTTGTAATCAAGACTCCCGGCAAATCGATCTTTTGCTCCTCGACCTGCGAGGGCAGCGTAAGGTCCCCGTCCGGCACGGGAGCCACGGGCACGGGATCGAAGGGCGTGCTCTTGTTTTCCTTGATCAATTCGTTGAGATCGTCGGCGGTGGTGTGAAGCAGTTGCGCAAGGCGGATAACCGTCTGAGGATTCTTTTTTATCTCTTCGGGAACGACAGACACCACGTAATGCGAATGACTGGTGGCGAGAAGGACGCCGCGAGAATCCAACAACGCCCCGCGAGCCGCCACTCTACGGATGCGTCGCGTCCTCTGGGTCTGCGCCTGATCCGCGAGTTCGGGTCCCTTCACGATCTGCAGGAACCAGAGTCGCATCACGATGACTGCCAGTAAACCAAGGATTACGGCATACAGCGCTTTTACACGCCTCAAATCAGGTAGGTGGTCCGGAGCTTCGATTAACAATTTCAAACCCTTGTTTCAGCGAGGCTTCGCGACAAAACGTTGATGGAGGCAGACACACGGCGGGGCTCGCCAGGCAGAGCGGAGGGCCGGAGGGTAGTATGGCGAGGCCTATCGTCAGGACAAAAGTGGGTCGGTATACAGCGTCGCCGTGTCCGCGATGCGGCCGAACCATTCTCCGGATGCATTCAGCATCGGCAGCCACCAGGCGGATGGGCGATGGTTGGTATGCTCAAGTCCTTCGATGGTCAACAGGGCATACCGAACAAGGCGGAGACGCGCGGTTTCGGCCTCGCTTTCAATATTCAGTCGGACCGCCCGCGCCTGGAGCGCTTCGTCACTCCGTTCGATCGCCTTGCGGGCCCTCTTGAG
The DNA here is from genome assembly GCA_038231675.1 of Chthonomonadales bacterium. Lineage (GTDB taxonomy): Bacteria > Armatimonadota > Chthonomonadetes > Chthonomonadales > Chthonomonadaceae > JBBRKX01. The sequence goes on from JBBRKX010000595.1 coordinate 1,218, forward strand.
CAACTGGATCGAAGCAGCCACTGGCCCCCGCTCGGCCTCCAATCGGTGGAGATCCTCGGCAAACCGAGCGCGGCAACTTCGCTCCGATTCGGTCCATTCGGTCACTGAGCGGAAATGCTCTCCGCGAGCCAATTGAGTCGCCTGTAGAGCCGCCTTGATCGCACGCAACCTGGCATAATGCGCCCCGACTTCGTTCTGAATATGCTCCGCATCCTTGCGCAGCCTTATGAGCGTCTGGTTGGCTGTAATGTACGCCTGTTTGTGTTCCTCCCAGGGAGCGGAAGGTTCGCGTTGTTGAAGGAACTCTATCAGATGACGGGTTTTTTTGATGGTCTTAAGACGTTCGCAGAGGGCGCGCTGCTCGGCTACCACCGTGCGCCATGTCGCGGCGAATTCCGGCGTGGCGATCTTGGGCTGTCCAAACGCGGCGACGAGATGTTCCGTCGGGCAGAGTGTCGATTGCCCAACTGAAAGCGAATCCCATGTCTCGTAGCGGAGCCGCAGCAGGGGCCGCATGTCCAGAGCGATCCCGCTCCGCGCAATGATATCGTTCATCTGTCTGGTTCGCCGCACATACATGGAGCCCTCTTCATTGAACACAAAGATGAACTCCTGCGCAAACATCGACACCAGACTTACCGCTTTACCCACCAGAATGACATCCGGACCAAATTTATGGGCTAAAACTTCCGCCAGATCATGGATGGATTCCACGGGCTTTTTCAGGCCGATCGCAACGGGCTGCCGACCTTCGATGAAGACGACTCTTGGGGTGACGCGCAGGGTTCCCCTGCCCGCCTGGGGAGTCACGATATCGAACGGCAGAGCGCCCGGTCCAAATTTATCGAGGGTATAGATTTCGGATCCATGGACCGCCTGATTATAAGCATCGATGGCGCTATCACGCGTTGCGGGATCGAGGAAGAGGTCGACAAACTTAAACCGATTGAGATGCGCCGTTTCCGGAGCCAGTCGCAGCAGATCGGAGGTGCCGGACACCAGGACATTTTCGGGCGGGTTGCCCAATAGGAGGCAATAGAAACGAGGCAAAACATGTTGATAAAGATGGGTAAGAAACTTGTCCGGGTTCGCCGCGCGATAATCGCGACACCAGGTCAGAATCTTTTCTCCCACCGCGCGCGCCTCGTCCCGACAACATCCTGGGGCAATCTGGTCGAGCGCGGATTCAAATCCCCACATCAACATTTCGAGGATTCCGTCGCCGACCTCTTTCAATGGCAGACGAGAGACAATCAAGTCCCGTGAGCCGGTGTACACGAGACCGCGCCATCCCCAGGCCTCGGTCACGCGATCGATGAATTCGGTGCGTTCCGGACCATTGGCGGCCAGCACTTTGCCCAGCGCAACGCCGTTTCGCACCAGATCATGTCGCGACGGAAATGTTTCGCTGCCGAAGAGCGTTGAGATTTCACCCGCAGCCGACCACAAGTCACGTGTGGTGCCGTCATTGTGCGGAAGGAGGGCAAAGCGTCCCGTCTCGCCTGCCCGTATATGGGCTTTGGCAAAGTAATCGGTGTCATGCACCCCGAGGATCATCTGTCCGCCGAGTTCAAAATCATCGAGCAGTCGTCGCAAGACGGCCTTCAAGGGTTCGTCCCAGAACACCGTCTGACCAAGCGCCAGAAACGGCGAATCCGGGTAGGTCGCGCGAAGCTCGGTAAGGACGCCTCGCGCGGAGAGGCCCGTTTCAGTTGCGGTCATACAGTGATGGCTCCAGGCGGCGTAGTAGCTGGCGGACGAAAATTTGGTCTGCCAACGGCGTGCCCGGCCGTTGTCCACGGTCAGGCGACGCCCACAAATCGCGCGATGCTCCGACACTCTTACGCGTCATGTTATACCGGAGTTCCGCTGTCTTTCAGGCGCGGCGTTTTGTCCGGTAAGTCCACGAGGGATAAACAGGTAAAGATACCAGAGAATGCCGTTGATGCCGGCGAAGGAGAGTCGCGCAACGGCGGGCAGATCGATGTGCGAAAACATTCCTTCGATGATGCCGGCAAAAATGAACAATGGGATGGAGCCCAGCACAAGCTTGATCGCATCGATGCCGACAAGCCGCAATGCGTCCACCCGACGATAAGGCCCAGGCATCAAGAGCGTCAGCCCCACCATGAAACCTGCCGCTCCACATATGAAAATGGCGGTCAATTCCGCGATGCCATGAGGAAGAATTCCCGGCCAGAACGTCGCATGACGATGGTACTGCGTCATCAGCGCCGATATCGCGCCCAAAGTGGTTCCATTTCGATACAGCAGGTTAATCGAAGGAACGCAGGCAGGAATGCCAAGTGCAAAGGCGAGCATTCCTACTTCATAATTATGGGTCATCAAGGCACTTGACTGCTCCGCGCTAGCCTGCTCGGTCACATGGCCGCTCTTCCAGAACGCCACGGAACTTCGCAACTCCTCCGGAATGAATAGGTTCAGACGGTTTGGATAATGGATGACGATCCAGTAGGCGACCACGATACCCACCACCGTGCATGCGATCGCCGCAAGAAAATATGTTACATAGCGCTGCAGCAGCATGGGGAATTCATAAATGTAGAAGTTCCACATTGAGCCCGCCGCGCTCCGGGATCGTTCCGCCTCGTACAACAGGGCGTGCGCTCCTCCTACGAGCCGGTTAAGATGCGGCACCAGATCTCCGCTGACCGCATGGGCGCGGGCGTAGGCAAGGTCGGATGATACGCGCCGGTAGAGTGGGCCCAGGGCCGTGATCTCCTCACGATCCAGCATGCGAACGCCCTTCTTCCCATTCGCTTTCGCGATCAGGGCCGCCAGGCGATCCCAAATCTGCCTTCGTTTGCTCACAAATCCGCGTTCGTCCATGGCATGATTATAGCATGTGGCGCGGACGACGCGCAATCGCCGGCACGTCTCTGAGCAAGGCGAAGAGGTGCCTCCCAAAGCCCATTATCCTTGCGCGCTCAGTAGCCACGCGAGGAATCGTATAGATTGGCGAGTGTCTCATTCTTCAGATAGCG
>JBBRKX010000596.1:0-4220 GCA_038231675.1 Chthonomonadales bacterium
CTCATCGGACTGGACGAATGCACACTGTGCGCCCGAAATCTTCTCGCATAAGGCGATTGCCACGGCGTTCATGTCGGCAATCAACTCCGCATCGAAAGGCCGCTGACAGCGCCGGGTAAAGTTATGAAATGCTCTGCCGTCCACACGAACGAAAACGTAGGATCGGCGGGACAGAAAGTGGCGACAGCGATGCTCGTATTGGCGTTTCATTCGGTCGCCCAGCGCATCTTTGCTCATTGTTTCGTCCCTTCCTCCGATAAATCGGCCGATCGAATTTTATGATATATCAGGCTCCCGCCTGGCGCATTATTCGGCTGACTTACAGGGCTTTAAGACAGAGCCATCAGGGCAAAAGTTGCGGACGGAGGAGAAGACGTTTCAAGCAGGAACATTCAAGAAATGGTTGTGATCCTCCGCTGGAGGGTTGACGCTGGGTTCAGCAGGCCACGACGCAAGGTCAGCCGCCCTTTTGATGGCCCATTGGCAGGCTGGGTATCTCAATCAAATGGCGCAGGCGCGAATAGCATATTCCGATTCGCGCACAAGAAGGTCGGCAAACGAGGGGTCGCCGATGTTCGCGTCCCCACCAAGAAAGTAGGCCCATGCGGGCACGCTCTTCCGGCTGTCCAGTCGCCAGAGCAAAGGCTCGCCAACCCGGTAAGTAAAGTAAGCGCCGCCATGTGGATCCGGGCAGTAGCCCCACTGGAATCCGATCGCGTTTTCCGGGGCAAGCCTGGCGTCACATCGGGGACACGGGAGTTCGGCATGGACGTGAGCGAAACGCGACATTGCCAATATCCTCCTCATAGGAACCAAGCGGCATGCAGATAAGCGTCGGAAGCATATGCCTCCGACGCTTATCTGCCGTCAAAACCAGGCGCCCCCGGCATGGCCCGGGCTATGCGCCACTACAATCGCATATCATACCGGCGAGACGAGCGCCCTCTCCAACCAACTATTTGCCCTTAATTAAACTCTTGCTTGCCTCTAACTCGTAGGCTGCCACCGCGGCGTCGAATGCTTCCTGTTCGGTAGAGCCCCGGCCCTCCGCTTTCGTCTTTCTATCCATGCCAGTCAGCATAACGAGCCAACCGTCATCTTGCTGCTTGTAGGCAACGTCGACATAATGACGGCCTATTGTCGCATTCTTTTTTAACATGATTTCTCCAGGCCATAGGACGCACTTGGGGCGCCGCGGCGGGTTCTGTCGATCGCGAGGTAGCTGGAGCACGTGCCAATCCTTGCGAAAGGCATCATAAAGCCCCTGTGTTGTTCTATTTATATAGTTCGACACGCCGTCATCTGTTTCCTGTATTGAGATCGAAGCGAGTCGGCCTATACGGAACAACGCAACAACAAGCGATGGAGCCCCCGTGACCAGATGGCCGCGGGGGCTTCGCCCAACACCGTTTGAGTTTTCTTCCCGCTTGCTTGCCTTCCCTCTCGGCGACGCGCTTATGAAACAGGCACGCGTCCTATACGTTGGAAGGGGTTATCATGCGCAGGTGGGCCGTGCGTGTTCCGTGGTTCGCTCCCTACTTGGTGGCACCGACCTTTAATTCCATCGCTTCGATGAGTTCCTCAAGGTTGACGCGACCGCGCATGAAAGGCATCATTGGGCCACCGCGCCTGTTGTTATTCCCCCGCAAAAAGGGAGGAAGTGCATCAGGGTGCGTTTCTGGCCCCCCGCCAGGTTGAAGGCCTCCGCGCTGGAGTGGGTTGTTCGCTCCAGGAAGTCCCCCGGGCGCCGCACCCACTGCCCCTGCTCCAGGGAAACCGCCGGGCGCCGCGCCAGGAGCGAAGAGGCGTGGAGCCTCTTGCCCTACCAGGCTGCGGATGCCATCGGTCTTTTCCTGACCCAGCTTTTTGACCAGCGCGCTCCAGCCATTCTCCTGTGTTTCGTGGTGTTGTTCATGGAGTTGCTGGAGCCGTGCGCCGCTATCGGGGGGCAGTTGTCCGCCGGGCTGCACCGCAATCAAAGCATTTTCCTCTTCGGTAAGCGCATCAAGCGACTGAGTCTGCAGCAACTTCTCGTCGTCACGGAGGGCTTTCAAACTCGGTAGCGCGGACGAGATGTCCTGGTTTGTCAGTTTCAATCCAAGGATTTCTCGAAGCGCTGAAATCGTCGTGAGTTTTTTATTCATTTCAGGCGAAGAAGCTCCCAGCAGGATAGGCGATGCCCCGAACCCGCCCGGAAACCCTCCTGGTCCGCCCCCCGGAAACTGCGCCAGCGCGGGAAGTATTCCAAGCCCCAGGACGATGAGCGCCCCGGCAAATTGCTGCTTCGATCTTCGTTCCATACTCTTATCCCTTTCTCCGCGCCGCTCTGGCGCTGGAGCAAATTCCCCCTTGTCCCGTGCTGAGACAAGACCCAACTTACGATTAGTGGTTCAGACCATCTCCATGCCGCCATACGTAGCGCATACCAACGGCAATATGTTCGTTTGATAGAGACCAGCGGTAATTTCGTCGCTACCCTTTAGACGTTTCGAGAGGTTAAAAAGGAACAATTTGTGGTGACCGTAGTCGCTACCCGGACCAGAAGAGCGTTCTTTCGCATCCGATTAGCGCGCGGGTGCGGTGAGGCTTGCCAGGTTCTCGAATTGGATGGGCTCTCGCTTGCCAAGAAACCGGGGACGCGGATGTAAGATATTCACTTCCAACCATGCGTTCTCGATGGCGAGGAATTCACGCCGATGCAAAGCCCCTTCAGATCGGCCGTATCCGCCGGGCCGGTCCGCCGGATAACCGACCGCCTGCATACCCAGCGCATGCGCGAGATACAATGCGCGTGAAAGATGGTATCGTTGCGTGACGAGGATGGCGCTATGGACAGAAAAGATGTCCCGAGCACGGTAGAGGCTGTCGTAAGTACGAAACCCGGCGTAGTCCAGGACGATGTCCCTATCCGGGACGCCCATACGGAGCGCGCATCGCCGCATGGCGGCGGGCTCGCTATAGCCGACGTGCCCATTGTCGCCGGTCATCAGGAGTTTTTGGACCTTGCCTGCCCGATAGAGTCCCACGGCGCTTTGAACGCGATCGAAGAGCACGGCGCCCGGTCCGTACGTGTTGCTGTAACCGGCGCCGAATACGATCGCGACCGGCATGGGCGGAACCGCGTTACGGTTCGCAACGATTGGCGCGCCGCGCCGCACAACATCCCAATATATCAGGGAGATCGCGAGCGCCGCCGCTAGAAAAAGCGAGAGAACAAGGCGGAACCGTCTGTTGAGGAACCGGCGCGCCAATACTCCGCCGGCTGGCGTGCTATTCGGCGGATCCGTTCCGCTCCGCGGAAGTTTCATCTGCCTCCTTACTTGCGACGGGCAAGGCAACATCCTCGTGACGAGCGGGTTCCAGCAATGCCAGCAATGCGGTGCGCGGTATCAGCACCTTGCGCTTGCCGGCTATCCGGAAGGCCTGGAGTCTTCCCTGGCGAATGTAGGAACGGATGCTCGACTGGCTCACCTGCAGGTATTGAGCTGCCTGTTCCACTGTGAGCAGATCCCTGGCTTCCACATCCATTCAGAGCCCTCTTTTCGGTATTCGGTGGGTTGTAGTAGATTGACTCATAGTTGCGAGGCAAGCCTTTCCGCAGGTCAGGAGGAGTTTGCAGGAATTCCGCGCCCGATGGCGAATACGGGTAGAGTATACAAAATGCCGACAGGAATTGTCAATAGCTTTCAGGAGTTTAATTATGCGGCGTGCCCTGCGGCGCATCTTTCCCAGGATCGCCGTAAAAACACCGGGTTATGCGCCTGGAAATAATGGATCGATGCGCAATGCGCGGTCGCTTATATTGGCGGTATTTGCCCCGGCTCTTTTATTTGGACCCTGGGTGCGATGCGCGGCCGATACCGTTCAAGGTCCCGACGAAACGCCTGCATCCACCCTGGGCAAGGGTGCCCTGCGGCGTTTTGTGCTGCTTTCTCCGGTGGCTTCGGAAGACGGAAAAGTTCGGGGATTCCTCGCACAGTTGAAAGCGATGTCGCGAGAGAGTCATCGAAAATCACCCCTCGCGGGGCTGCTCAAGGACACGTTGGCGCCGGGCGGGGAGCCAAAAAAACCGCTACAAAAGCCGGTTGCCGCCGAGGATATTCCCGCGATCAAGATGCGACCCGTTGCCGACGCGCTTTTCTCGGAGGCCCTTGCCGCAAGACTCCAGGAGAAGTTCGGGTGCTACATCGAACCGGATAATGTGGTGTCGGCCGCGCTGA
>JBBRKX010000597.1:0-4211 GCA_038231675.1 Chthonomonadales bacterium
GAACAAACAATCCAGCAAAGACCGCCGCGAAAATCTGCTTCATGATTAACCCTTTACCCCGCCAAGCTGGATGCCCTCGACCAGGAAGCGCTGGGTCACTACAAAAAGCAGGATGAGAGGAATAATATTCATCACGCTTGCCGCCATGATCAGCTCGGTCTGTTTGCCATAAACAGAGTCGAAATAAAGCATCCCTATCGGCAGTGTTCTCAGTCCTTCACTCTTGATCATAATCAATGGCCAGGCAAAACTGCCGTATGTGCCCATGAACGTGAAGACCGCGAGGGTGATCAACCCGGGCCGCGCAAGGGGCAGGATCACGTCCCAGAAGATCTGCCAATGCGTCGCTCCGTCGATTCCGGCGGCCTCATCCAGCGATTTCGGTATCGTCAGCATGAATTGCCGTAGCAGAAATGTCCCGAAGGCGCTGAATGCGGCGGGCACGATAAGCCCCGCGTACGAATCCAGCAAATGGAGCTTCACCATCAAGGTAAAGTTGGGAATCATCGTGACAACCCCGGGAATCATCAAGGTAGTCAGATAGAGCCGAAAGACGCTGTCCCGTCCGCGCCAGGTAATCCGAGCGAAGGCATACGCCGCCAGGGCGCTGGTCAGGCACTGGAGTGCGGTGACCCATGCCGAAATGAAGACGCTGTTGAAATAGTAGCGGGCAAAGGGGATCTGTTCGAATACACGCAGGTAGTTCTCGGGATGCCAGTGGGTCGGGAAGGGGTTGATCTGTTCAACCTCATGCCGCGATTTGAAGCTGGCAAGAACCATCCAGAGGAACGGAAGCAGGGTGGTCAGGGCCAATAGGATCAATACCGAATGACTGAACAACGACTTTACGAGCCTGCGCCGGCCATTCGCGGCATGCTCCGCCGCCGTCAAGGCGGAAAACGCTCGGTTCGCTTCAACGCGTTTTTCCACGTCCAGAGACAAAAAGGAACTCCTTCATCGCAAAAATATGCGATAATGACAATAGGACTCTTCGCGCCTTCGTGTACATTCGCCTGAGCGCACGGTTTTTCCTTGTGGAGTTGGCTGGCCACCATCGGCCGAAAGGAATCCCAACGCGTAATGAGGCGTTCATTCTCCCAACCCACTTTTCGACAGCGTACCCCTTCAGTGGGCGAACGCGCATTCACCCTCATAGAGCTTCTGGTGGTGATCGCGGTGATCGCGCTCCTCACGGCGATCTTGTTCCCGGTCTTTGCCCAGGCGCGTGAAAAGGGCAGGCAGGCCGTATGCATGTCGAATCTACGACAAATCGGCACGGCGTTCTCGCTTTATGACCAGGACTACGATGAGCTGATGCCGGACCGGCGCGACCTGAAATCCGCCCTTCCCGGTGGCTACCATCCCTGGACTACCTGGCCTCCCACGGACACCCGATGCGGATGGGCGATGATCGTTCTCGACCCTTACGTCCGCAACATGAATATTTGGTCTTGCCCCAGCACCGTCCACTCAACCCTTGGCGATTCCGTGCAGGTCGCTCAGGCGATCAGCAATGCCCCAAACGCCCCGGTAGGGCGATACTGGCTCTGGCGCTTCGATCATATCACTCCGATCGATAAGAATTTCTGGGGCAAATCGGACGAACAGGCCGTGGCGGACCTGCGAACCTCTAATGATCCGACGGTGGGAATACCGGAGGGAACGGCGGACGTTGAGCTCGCCGTCGATCCTTATTTTCCCATTATGCCCTCCACGAATACCTTGCCGGACAGCCTGCGCGGACATACCGTTCACTTTGGAGGTCGTGACCGTCTCTTTCTCGATGGCCATGTAAAGTTTCTCCGCGACGCGCGCACGCAGTAATCGGCGAAAATCGTATCACGGACAGCTTAACCCGCATGGGGTTCTTAGCAATTTGTCGTAACATCCGCCTCGACCGGGCGTCTCTCTTATCATGCGGCCACGCACTTCCTTGAGACTGCCCGCCAGGAGAGCCCGCTCCCATGATTTCATCGCGTCCTCATTCCACACGAATGATACCTATTGCCGTTTCCGCCCTTCTTCTCGCGACTCTGGCTCTTGCGACCGGAGCGGTTCTCGCGCCTCTCGCGCCTCTCGAGTCCTCGAAGCCGGTGCGGACGCTCTCCGGAAACAACCGTGCGGCCCCCGCGCCGCGAGTCCGTCACTCGGCCGTCCCCTTACCGACCGTCGCGCCCACCCCTTCCGTGATCCAGCTTTCGAGTTCCTGGAAGCACGACTACATCCTGAAGGCCGGCAGCACGGTGGAGATTTCCGTACACCTCGATCGTCCGTCGGCGCTGCCCGCGAACGGTAGGATCGCGGTGGAATGGACTTTCAATTCACCCTCCCAGCCGACCACGGCGACAAGTTCCGGGTCGGAGGGTCGCAAACCGAATGACTTCGATATCTATACCCTCCCCACCGCCAACTGGCGCAAGGCGCTGCACGCGCTCGATTCCGACGTCACCGTGATTTATCGCGCTCCCATTACCGGCGCCTACACGCTTTCGCTGGCTCCCATCGTGGATGAGCCGCAAATCGGAAACGCCGAACAAATTGGGCAGGATCATGGGCATGCCCCCGATCTTGCCGCTCTGCCCACTCTCACCCCCTGGCCGGCGGACGCCGTGGCGCCCGTGCATGTCTCCGTTCGCCCCGTGGAGATTGGCGACCAGGCGGAGCAGGACCGTCTTCACACAGTGATCGCATACGAGCCGAACGACACCCCGGAACAGGCGCAGCCGATCCGCCTTACTCCAACAGAGGGGATCTCGACCTGGGAGATCACCGGCGGAGCGGATGACGTGGAGTATTTCGACAACGGAAAGGTCGATAAATCCGGCGACGACTGGTTTCAACTCGACTACAAGGGCGTCGAACCACGCATGTTGACGGCGCAGCTCAGCATGCCGGGCCAGATGGTCGCGGCCCGTGTCCGCCTCTATAAGTTGACAGGACGCTCTCCCGGTTCCGGCCCCACCATGACTTCCGTGTGGACAGGCCCGCTGCTGTCCCTCGCCGAGTATACGGAGGGCATGGATCAGAATGAACGGACGCACCAGCAGAACGAACCGCACCGAGCCGAAATATCCCGGATTCTTAAGGTGGGAGACACCTACTTCCTCCGAGTAGAGGCAAACGCTCCCGGATACCAGTTGCAACTGCGCCTGCTCCGCCCCGCCCCCTACCAGGACGTCCACACGGCAATACGGCAGGCCATCTACACGCATATCGGACAGGTGGATTCGTGGCTCACCAACCGTCCGCGAGGCGCGAGCCTCGACCGTAGGATCCGGGAAACGGGCAACCTGTTGGGCACGCAATGCATGAGCTGTCACACCCAATCCGGCGTCTGGGGTCCCGCCGTTCCTTTTGTGCAGGGTTACCAGCCGGAAAACGTTCAGAACTACTGGCATTTGATCAATGTGATGTACGAATGCCTGCGCCCCACGAATGAATTGAAGGACGCGGCAAACAACACCAGCCTCGCGTCGCTGGACACCGGCGATGGACCGGCGGGCACCCGGGCGGCGGGATTCAACATCGTCACCCTGGAGCGCTACCTGAAGCCAGGCAAACTGCACTCGGACCAGCAGATCCGAACGGCGAACTATGTGCTTCAAACCGGCGATCCCGGCGGCATAAACGCGGCGGGCCCTGGCTCCAACGTGGGGGCGGCTGTCGTCACTCTCTTTTCCACCGAGATTTTGAAGACCGCCTGGGAAAAAACGGGCGATCCCAAATATTTCTTTGGTATCGAAGACCGCGCAAAACGCATGCTGGCCCTGACGCCGCAATATACCGACGATGTCGCCATTCGCCTCGACTACTTCCATCGTGTCCTGCCTATCCAGCAACTCCCCGCCCTGATCGCACGCGCCACCGAGCAGGCGGCAAAAACCGGTTATCCGGCGAAAAACGAATTTGGCCCTATCGAGACGTTTGCCGCGCTGGTTCGCGCCCAGATCCAGCAGGATGAAGCACGTCTGCGCTCCATACAGAACGAAGATGGCTCGTGGGGGTTTAATCCCGGCACATCCTCGGACGGCAACAAGACCTGGCGGCGCGGAGACGGGAATTCCGATCCGTCCCCGACCTCCCTCGCAATTTCCGGACTGACGAGCGCGGGCTTCGACAAAAGCGATCCGGCGATCGCAAAAGGGGTGCAGGCGCTGCTCCGCTTTCAGGATTCCTCCGGGCGCTGGAACCGGGCGGCGCAGACCGGCTTC
>JBBRKX010000598.1:0-4198 GCA_038231675.1 Chthonomonadales bacterium
CTCTCGCAACGCATGGAAGAGGGAAGATAGCACAGTGAGGAGACACGGATGCCGAATGTAGTGGAAGTCCCCGGTTGGTGGATATGGTTCTCCGGGATGTATTTCGTTATCAGTGTTTTGTGGTCTATAGGACTGATCGTCGGTCTGGTGGTTGTCTGGCAGAAGGTGATGCCCATTGTAACGGAGGCGAAGACACAGGTGCGCCGCGTTACGGATCAGGCCAAGAGTGTCGCCGCCAAGGTCTCCAGCACGGCGGATATCGTGCACGCGCAGACGCAGAACCTGCTCGGCAATGCCTCCAGCACCGGGAACATGGTCACGCGGCAGGCGCGTACCGTCGGGGCTGCCTTGACGGGTGTCCTCGTCGCGGCACGTGTCATCAACTTCGTCCGCAAAGTGATGTGACCCGCAAAGTTAGGTTGCGTCAGGGCTTCCGGAAGTGTCAAGGGAGCCCTGTCCGACCACATTTGTGAAAAAAATTCTTAAATGCTCCCTATCCCTCTTGACAAAATCGCTTGATCGTTGTATAGTTTATCTGCGCGCGGATCGAAGCCGAACCGCCGCGCAAAGCCGTCTAAGCCGACGCAGATGTTGGCCTTCCGCAACGTCCCTCCGGGCGTACGAATGCCACATGAGTGTGTCGGTTTTTTAGCGTTTGTATTTCTAATCCGCACCTCCCATGTTTTGTTCGTTCCCGGCTCCTTAACCTTCTTAAGGATCTGTTCCCGATTTCTCCGTGCGACGTTGCTCACTTCCTATGGTTTCGATTAGCTCGATGTGGAGCCCGATAGCATGCGGCACGTTTTGCCTGTGCGCTTTCAGAGCGTACTGCAATAAATCTGCCGGCACTTCGTGAAAGGATTGCCACCCCCGTGTGGATAGTCCAAGCGTTCCCTGTATTTTCAGCTTAGGAGGCAACCATGAGTGATGTTCCCGTGAGTCAAGAAGGACCCAAAAGGACGCTGAGTACGACAGGAGTCACCATCAACGCGATGGCCCTGATCGCCCCTGGCGCCTTCCTCTGGATTACATTCCAGCTTCAAGCCGCCCAGACGGGCGTGGGCGCGAACGCATCCTCTACCGCATATGATATGTGGACCGGTATCGTGTTCGCCCTGATCGTCGCGTTCCTTACCGCTATTTCTTATTCGGAGATGGCAAAGATTTATCCGGATGCGGGCTACGGCAGCGCCTACTATTTCGCGGAAAAGACCTTCCTCGACAAAGAAGACGCCAAACATCATAAATGGGCGCGGATCTCCAAGCTCATCACCGGTTGGGCTGCCCACCTGTTTTACTGGGTCTACCCCGGCATCATGGTCACCTTTATGGCGGTTCTGATCAGCTACATCGCCGGTCTTTTTGGGGCCACGGACCATACAGGGCCAAACGGCACCGGCGGGGATCCAGGCCTGCCCCTCATGGTCAAGATACTTGTCGCGATCGGGTTCGCCATTCTCTGTGGGGCCATCGCTTCGCGCGGCATTAACGGCTCTACGATGACGAGTCTGATCGTCAATGTCATCCAACTCATCACGTTGGTTTTCTTCTCGATCCTTGCGATTTGGTACCGTGTCAGCAACCCGCAGAATGCAGTATTCACCAGTCCGATTGGGCATACGAGCGCGGCTTCCATTCTGCTCCCTCACTCGATGACGGGAGTGCTATTCCAATCGACCATTGCGATCCTCATTCTTGTAGGATTTGAAAGCTGCACGGCGCTTGGTGCGGAAGCGAAGGATCCCAAGCGCAGCGTTCCTACCGGCGTTCTGCTTTCGCTGGTTATCCAGGGCCTGTTCGCTTACCTGATCGAGTACTTTGCCGCGAACTACGCCATTTCGGATAAATTGATCTACACCGATTCGGCGGGCAAAGTCTCCACAGGTATGGCGGCGGCCGGGTTATCGCAGGCTCCTATCGGCGATATGATGCGGCTCTTTGGCGACCATCTGCTGCATGGGCTCGGCTTCGGCCTGGCGGTTACCATGGCCGTCACCGTCGCGCTCGCCATCCTGGGGACCACGCTCGCATGTATCAATACCGGCGTTCGAGTCAGCTACGCCATGGCCAAGGACAAAGAGATGCCCGAAATCATGGGCCTCATGCACGGCAAGTTTGCGACGCCCGTTGCAGGCACATGGGTTCTCACGATCCTTTCGGCGATCATTGGAGCCATCGGCGTATATAGCACGGTCGTGCAGACCGGTATCGGCATTGCGAGCAATCTGGGAACCTTTGTTTTGTACGCTCTCATCTGTATCTGGACGATCATCGCGTTTTCCCATCGCCCTGATAAGAGCGTATTCAAGCATGTGCTTATTCCGATCGCCGGGTTGATCACGAATGCCATTATGGTGTCAACTATCTTCTACCTTGCCTTCGGCGCGGGCGGAGACAGCGCCAAGGAAGGCCGTATTGCGATCTACTTTGCTATCGGTTGGGCTGTGGTGAGCTTGATTTATGTGCTCATCGCCAATGCGCGGTCCGGCAGAAAGCTGATGGAACACCCTATAGCCAATACATCGTCCTAACGAGATGAACACGCTTCATCTCCGCATGTAATATCCCTAACTGAGCGCTTCGTTTCCGGTAGGGCCGGAAACGAAGCGCCTTCTGGCCGGATCCGCTTTTTCCACTGGATCTCGTCCATTTCTCCGTTCTTATGATGCTGCGGGAGAGCTTGTACGCGTGATTGAACATGCCGGGTCGAGCGCACTGGGGCCTGTACGGCCCAATAATGAAGACTGCATCGCTCATCGCGCCCCTGAGGAGTCCGAGGTACGGCTCTCCAAGGGTTGTCTTTTTGTTGTCGCGGATGGCGTCGGCGGCAGCAGGGCGGGGGAGGTCGCGAGCAAGGAAGCAGCAGACGCGCTGATTCAACATTATTACAAGAACGGCAAAAGCCCGGGGCGGGCGCTCCAGGAGGCGTTCCAGCAGGCGAACCTGCATGTGTATGATATGGGACAGGTCAACCCCGACTACCGCAGGATGGAAACCACGCTTTCCGCCTTTGCGCTGGTCGGCGACCAGGCGTATATCGGTCACGTCGGAGACAGTCGTATCTACCTCGTTCGTGATCGGCAAATCGAGCAGCTTACGCGCGATCATTCGGAAGTGGGAGAGCTTGTAAGAATGCAATTGCTCACCGCAGACGAGGCGCGTCACCATCCCCGGCGCAATGTGATCACGCGCAGCGTGGGGTCCGAGCTGATGCTTCAGGTAGACTATCGGCATGTCGATATCCGGTTGAATGATATCTTCGTCACCTGTACGGATGGAATGTGGGAGCCGGTGGAAGATTCCGAGATTGCGGAGATCGTATCGAAACACTCTCCCGAGGATGCCGTGCGCCTTCTGACGGAACTGGGCGTGGAGCGCGGCACCGCCGACAACCTTTCTATCCAGGTAGTAAAGGTGGTAGAATGGGAGCGTAAGCCGGCGCTCGCCGCTTCTAAGAACGGTTTGCTCCAGAAGGCGCTCCGCCTGTTCTCGAGAGAGTAGAATAGAGCCAAAATTCCCCCTAGGGACATCCTGAGCCCGGTTGGGAGCTTTGTCCGAAGGACAAGGAGCGAAATAGTGTACGATATAGCGCGCGATACGAACGGACCGCGGTCCGCGGCGCAGTGGGTTCCATGAAACTTCAATCAGGGCAGCAGATCGATGCATATACCGTAATCCAGGAACTGGGGCACGGCGGCATGAGCGATGTCTTCCTGGCTCGCGATCAAAAACATGTTCGCGACGTGGTCCTAAAATTTCCGCACGATGATATGATGGGCGATCCCTCGACCTACGAGCGATTTTGTCGCGAGGTCAAGATCGGCAACGCCCTGACACATCCCAATATCCAAAAACTCTATGAGCTAGCCGGCCCCACCAACGCGCCCTACCTTGTGCTGGAGTATGTGCCGGGTAAGACGTTGCGGGACCTCCTCAGCCGGACAGAAAAGCACGGCCACGGAATGTGCCACACCGTCGAGGAAACGGTCTCGCTCGGAACCCAGATCGGTCGGGCGCTCGCCTATGCCCACGAGAACCATGTGTTTCATCGCGACATGAAACCGGAGAATATTATCGTGACGCCGGAGGGGCAGGCGAAGGTGATGGACTTTGGCATCGCCTTTGTGGAGGGGGCGCGCCGGGTTACGTGGGGCCGTATGTCCTCTCAGGTGGGAACGCCCGACTACATGGCGCCCGA
>JBBRKX010000599.1:0-4195 GCA_038231675.1 Chthonomonadales bacterium
CGAAGCGTTGTGCGCGAACGGGTCTGGAGCCTTACCGAATTCTTTGTTCTGCCTGGCCATCATCGGCAGGGGATTGGCGGCGCGCTGCTGGCGCGTTGCCTTGAAGACGGCGAACAAGAGGGCGTCGATACAAGACTTGTGCTTGCTTCTCATCATCCCGCAGCCGACTCGCTTTATATTCGAAAGGCGCACTGCATTCCACGCGTTCCCATGATGTTGTTGGCCGGCTCGATCGGAAGCCTGCGGATCGCTGGAGAGGGCGAGATGGACATTTTCGAGGTGGGCGATCACCGCAATCCGCCGACATCGCATGTGGCTTCTCTCCTATTTGCCGAGCCGGTCCTGCCGGGCGGAGAGTTTCAGGATGAGATCGCAGACCTGGACCGCGGGATCGTCGGGTATGCACGCCCTCAGGAACACATT
This sequence comes from Chthonomonadales bacterium, assembly GCA_038231675.1. Lineage (GTDB taxonomy): Bacteria > Armatimonadota > Chthonomonadetes > Chthonomonadales > Chthonomonadaceae > JBBRKX01. The sequence goes on from JBBRKX010000599.1 coordinate 424, forward strand.
CATTGGGCGAATGAGATGGGTGGGGCTCAGGGAGCGGCACGTATTTTTCGCCGGGCGGTTCAGGGGCCCGACGGTATCACGCCCTCCCCTGAAATCGTCGGTTATGCTTATATCGGCACGGAATCGAGTGGGCCGGTTCTGGCGCTGAAGCCCGACGATCAGCCCCGGATGATGGCGTATGTCGCCGGGTTAGCGCAGAAGGCGGCGCAGGCCCCCGGCGAAGGCTGGCTATGGCAGCCTACCGAACAGTATTGGGCGGTTCCCGGCACAAATGAAGTGGTGCTCAAATGGCTGTTGGGCCGCGGTTGGCAGATCGTCTTTCAGTATCTCTTTATGTGTACCCGGCCCATGGGCCAGTTGGATCGCTACGTCTGCTGCAACCCGCTCTATGTGCTATGATCCCGGATGTCGCGGCAGGCTTCGTTTGCTCCGCCGAAACGTAGGGCCTGTCCTAAAAAAAGCGGTCAGGACGCAGTTTCCGTCCTGACCGCTCTTCAACACCCACTCCTACGAACCGACCTGCACCGTTTCCCCCGACTTCAGTTCAGATTTGATTTCAATGAACTGTCCATCGCTGATGCCGGGCTGAACTGTGACAGCCTGCCACTTTCCATCGCGCATCACGCTGACCGTCGGTTTCCCGGTGCTGTCCACGCGCACGGCGGCAACCGGAATCGCCAGCGCGCCCTTGACTTCCTTCCCCGTTTTGATCGCGGCGTGCGGCTTCATGCCGGGCCGGACCTTATCCCCCGTGTTCTCGAAGGAAATGATCGCCACATAGCTCGTGTTGTTCGGCTGAGAGGTCATCCGAAACACCTTGCCTTCGAAGGTCTTATCCGGTATCTCGTCGAAGGTCAGCGTGACGCGCATGCGCGGCTTGACGTAGCCGGCCTGCTGCGGAGTCATGGTGGATTGCACCTGCAGCGCGTTCAGGTCGATTACCGTCGCAACCGGAGTCCGGACATCCGGCGAGACTTCCTTGCCGGGCTGTGCGTTCAAGGCCGTTACGGTTCCCCCGATGGGGCTGCGCAGATTGCCCTGCTTTTCGCTCGCTCGCGCCTGTAGATTTGCCTGCCTCGCTTCTTCCAACTGTTGTTTGTACGGCAGAAGCTGAGACGCCATGTCGGCCTTTGCCTGAGGCAGATTCTGCTCTGCGGCCGCTCGATCGGTGACCGCCTGGCTGGTGTCGGATGCGGGGGCTCCTGATGTTGCGTCGGCGGGCGCGACGCCTCCGGTCGCCGCAGCGGTGTTGGCGGTCTTTACGCCGGCCCGGGCCGCGTCAAGCGCCTTTTGCGCCGCGTCCACCGCAGGCTGATTCTGCAGCTTTGCGCTGTCATACGCGGTTTGCGCATCTTTCACCGCCTGTTTGGTCTGCTCATGATAGGCTTCGGCGGACGGCATGGCAAGTTCCACCAGCAGGTCGCCTCTTCCTACCTCGGCCCCCACGTTTTTATCCACTTTATTGACGGTGGCGCGGAAAGGTGGGTTCAGGTCCGCGCGGGCGGCGGGCGGCACCACGATCTGACCGGTCAGAACCACCTGACCGACGATGTCCCGCTGCGTAACCGTGGCGGGTTGCGGCGCGGCGGGGGCGACGGTTCCCGTCGTCGGGTTCATCGGCGGATTGCTGGTGTTGCATCCGGCGGCAAGAACAAGCGATGCCAGAACGATCGGCAAACCGAGCGTCCGGCGTAACGATCTCATGTGGTATTTTGGATACGTGCCGTCTCGATGGGGCGCGATAGCGATTTGAAACATAACAGCACCTCGTTTGGAATAAAGCGCGAACCGAGCCCGGCGCTTCATGACGTCGGGCTGCCTGCTCGCTAAAGACCAGACGAAGGGAGGGCGAAGGATGTTCCTGAGTCTATGTAGGCGTTGCGTCCGAGTGAATTTTCAAACGCCGTAGAATAGGGAAAGGCGGATCATAAAGAGAACCCTCTCTCCCAACGCTGGGAGAGAGGGTTGGACAGGCGGAGTAAAGTCTTCTATTTGGCCGCTTTCGGCAGCTTCGCCAGATATGCGTCGGCGTTCTCGATGGTGACGCGCTCCGTGGGCAGCTTCTGGATCTTCGGGAGCGTTTTGCCGGTCAAAATATCGTGCGCGGCCTGCATCGCTTCCGGGCCGAGCCAGGGATATTTGAAGGTGGCCGACATCTCACCCGCTTTGATGGCGTTGATCACTTCTTCCTGTACGCCATCCACGCCAACGATGAGATACTGCTTCGGGTCTTTTTTCGCCGCTTTCAATGCCGCCAATGCGCCCAGCGCCATCTCGTCGTTATGGGCATAGATGATGGTAAAAGGCGTGTGCTTTATCAGCACGTTCTCCATGTAGGTGCGTGCAGCGCCTCGTTCGAAGCCGCAGTCCTGGTGCTCCACCACTTTCAGCCCGGGCGTCCCGGCAATGGCGTCGGCAAATCCCGAGTGGCGTTCTTTTGCGCCGGAGACAGCCGCTTTTCCCCAGATCTCCACGATATTGCCCTTGCCTTTGGATTTTTCGATGATGAACTGGCCCGCTTCCTTGCCGATCTCCACATTGTCGCCGCCGATGTACGTGGTGTATTTGTCACCGGTGACGGCGCGATCCATGATCACCACGGGGATCTTCGCGTCGTATACTTTGTCCACTGCAGGGGTCAGGGGAGCGGATTCATTTGGGCTGATGAGCAGCAGATCGATCTTCTGCGTCAGGAAGTTTTCCACCTGGCCGATCTGAGTCTGGTTGTCGTTGGCCGAATCTTGCATCTGCAACTTGATGTCCGGAAACGATTTGTTCGCTTCCACGAGCGAGGCGTTCTGCGCCTGACGCCACGGATCTTTGGAGTTGGCTTGCGCGAAGCCGACCACGAATTGTTTGCCCCCTGAGGTTGGGGGAGGGTTGCCCAATTTTGTTGGTGTCGGCGGGGGGGCGGAGTTGTCGTTCTTGTCGGAGACGCATCCGTTCAGCGCGAACAAGGCGGTCAGAACTCCTATGCTCAGACCTGCAATCCGAGAGCGCATTGTTAACAGCACTGTTTTCTCCTTTTTCCTTTTTCCTGGTGTCATTTCGAACCGCGCGTCTTTGTCGGCGGCGTGGAAGCCTGAAGTCCATTCTTTCCTGCTGCATGCCTTGTGAAGGCGGGGGGCTTGCCCGTCACCATTCGTATGTCCAGACATAACTGCTGAACGTGGTTTCCTGTGGATCGTGAAAAATCTTGCCCCGCACTTCTTCCCCGCACCGGCACGTCAGGCGCAGGCCATGTGCGAAGAAGACGGGATCGTCGTCGTGGAATCGGTAGCCTGAGAAGCTGTTATTGTTGGTGTCCAGGTGCGTCAACCCGGCCACCGGCGTATAGTAGCGGCCGCGATTGAAGTAATAGGTGCCGAGGAAATAGTCTTCGAGGCCGGAAGAGAGCAGCAACGGCTCCTGCTTCCCGTCGATATAAGCGCGCATGATCGCTTCCAGATAGTTCATGTTCGCGCTTCTGGCGGCAAGTGTGACCTGATACAGCGCGCCGGGGCGAGTGGTCGTGCAGATCGGAAACTCCTCCAGGCGCTTGACCGTGAACTCTTCACGCGTGGTTAGCCGTAACCTTGCATTCCATGGCAGCCGCACGCCGCCGACCTCCACCGGCAATCCCTCGGAGCCGCGAACGATCCACCAGAACTGCGGATCGTCGTTATGCCCGGCAGCGCGTTGGGCCGTCACGCGGACGCTCTTGCTGAAGGGGATGCGATAGGTATTGTAGATGCCGCTGGGGTTGCCGGTCTTGCCGAAGCGCGCGATGCCC
>JBBRKX010000600.1:0-4180 GCA_038231675.1 Chthonomonadales bacterium
CTCGATTCCGAGGATGTCGATTTTATCGCGAATAGGGCGAGTTCCGAAGACGCGAATTATCCAAATATCGCCATGGGCAGCATGCTGCTTCGCGAAAAGCTATTTATCCATGCGCCTGTCAACGCAAGAGGAGCCACCACGGGCGCCGCAGTCGCGGTATGCAACCAGTCCGGGCTGATTCTTCCCTCGGATACGGATCCGGAAGCGATAGAGCAGATTTGCGCCGTAATGGGTGGGGGCCTCGCCGCGAATGCAAAGTCGAGAGCCAGGACGAGCCAGGTGGCCGTGATGGTGGATCCCGCCGCCAGTCTCTATACCACGGCCGCAAATTGGCTGAGCCCGCTTCTGGTAAACGATTCGCTGGAACAGATGTGCGCGGTGGGAACCACCTTCGACGTTTACGGTATGTCCGACCTCTTTCACTCCAAATTTCCAGACCGCAAGGTCACTCTTTTCCTGGAAACATTTTACCTGTCGGAAGCAGAGCGCCGGCGCGTGGATGCGCGTTATAAGCGCTCGGGCAAGACGTCTATCTGGCTCTGGCCGCTTGGCATCATTGGCGAGGAGGGGATTTCCCTGGAGAATGGCTCGCAGGTCACCGGTCAAAAGCTCCGCATAGAAACAACGGAAGTGAACCTAAGAGCCCGCGTGGCCGAAGCGAACGATCCCTGCACGTGGGGAATGCATATTGGTTCTTCGATTGGAATCGACCAGCCCGCATCGCCGAGCATCACGATAAACGATAAGGTGTCGACGCGATTAGGCGCGAATTCGGACAACAAGACCAACTTCGCCGTGCGGCGCAGCGAACACTGGACCAGCGTCGCGGTCGCGACTGCCGGGCTGCCTTCCAGCGTGCTGCGAAACATCATCAAGGATGCAGGCTGCCATCTTTTTGTCGCCAGACCGGAAGAAGGACGTCTCATTCAGGCCGATGCGCGCACGGTGGCGGTGACCTCCGTTCGAGGCGGAACCGTAACTATTTCGCTGCCCGGGCCGCATGAGGTTCGGGACGGATGGACCGGCACGCCACTCACGCGCGAAACCTCGGATATCAGCGTGCGGCTCAATCCTGGCCAGGTAGCTTTATTTGAGATACGCGCGATTCCGAAGCCTAGAAAAGAATCCGTCCCCAAGGACGCCGGCGAGTAGCCGGCGTCCACGATAGGCGCTGGTTAGCTGTGCCGTTTGTCCAACAGGGACATGAATTCGGCGCGGGTGGTATGGTCGGAACGAAATACGCCAAGGACATGGCTGGTCACCATGTCGCTGCTCTTCTTTTCGACTCCTCGCGCCATCATGCACAGGTGCTTGGCCTCGAGCACCACGGCGACCCCGCGAGGCTGAAGAACCTCCTGGATCGCTTCCGCGATCTGCACCGTCATTCTCTCCTGTACCTGTAAGCGTCGAGCAAACATATCGGTGATCCGCGCCAGTTTGGATAGCCCAATGATCTTGCCGTCCGGGATATAGGCGATGTTCGCGAAGCCGAAGAATGGGAATAGGTGATGCTCGCACATGGAAAAGAATTCGATGTTGCGCACGAGCACCATGTCATCGGAAGTCTCATGAAAGATCGCGCCGTTGACCACCGTTTCTAGATTTTCCTGATAACCCTTTGTCACATATTCCATGGCTTCGGCGGCGCGATGAGGGGTCTTGAGCAAACCTTCCCGCGTGGGATCCTCGCCAACTTCCCGCAATAAATCCGAATACAATTCCTCTAAATGCGTTGACATTAAAATCCGTCGATGCCTCCCCGATATTCAAAAATATTTCGTGCTGTTTCTCTTAGCAAGACACGATCCAGGCGGGCTGGAGCGGGAACCTTGTCGTTGAGACGTTCCCAGATGACTTTCGTGATAATCTCCGAAGAGGGAATCAGCCCCTCGAACTCCGGCATATCATGATTGAAGTGCTTATGATCGTACCGATCCACCACTTCCCGGTTCACGATGGAATCCATAAGTTCGCCATCGATGACCTGTCCGGTGCAGGAATCGATCGGCCCTGCAACGGTCACTTCCAATACGTAATTGTGGCCGTGGCCGTGAATATAGTTGCATTTGCCGAACAGCTCCACATTCTGCTCTTCCGTCAGATGCGGGCTATGTAAGCGGTGCGATGCGGCAAACTCATAAACCCGGGTCGACTGCATGGAATTCTCCTTCGGGGGCCCTGGCGCATCCCTGGAGCGCCACTCCACCCATTGCAGAGGCGCTTCCTCTAAACGAATACCGACCAACTCTACCATGGATGGAAGTGTGGACATCAATTTCGATACGATATAAAGAACCAGGGTTTCCGCAGTGACAGGGGCGTCCATAAATTCGGGAACCGCAGAATTGATCAGCTTTTTGTCGAAAACCTGAACAACATGTTCGCGAACGATCGCATCGATATCCTTGATGTTAACGATGATTCCGGTCTTGGGATCTATGGCCCCGCTTACGGTCACATCGAGCCAGTAGTTGTTGCCGGTTATTACCTGGCTCTCCGCCGTAGCGCCCGTATGTACCGCGCCATGGCGCTCCTGGGGCAGCCCCACGATTTTCGCGGCGGAAAACATCACCCGCCTCGTCATTGTCACCATCTTTACATCCTTATGCCCGCCTGTAGGGGCGACCCAACGCCATGGGAGCCTGGGTCCAGCGTCCACCGAACGTCAGGACCGCCAGGGTTGCCACATAGGGTAGGGCAAGAAAGAGCTGATAGGGAAGATTATAGCCCATCGCCTGGAGTTGAAACTGAAATATCGCAACAAAGCCGAAAAGCAATGCGGCGATCAGGCATCCCCAGGGGTTCCAGCGGCCGGACGTGACGATCGCGAGTGCGATAAACCCGCGTCCATCCGTCATCCCTTCCCCAAATGTATGTACGTCGCCCACCGACAAGAACGCTCCCGCTATGCCCGCCATGACCCCACCGAAAATGAGGGCGGAAGTCCGTGTGGCTGCGATGCCAATACCGGAAGCTTCCGCCGCTGCGGGCTGCTCGCCGCAGGCGCGTAATTCCAGTCCTGTACGGGTTCTATTCAAAACCCACCAGACAGCCGGCACGGCGAGCAGGGCCGCGAGGGTCAACAGCGACTGATTAAAAACGATCGCCGGCAGGCCCGGCGTGGAAAATTCCGCGCCCACAAGATGGGAACGGTATCGATAAAGCGTTCCGGTCAGGCCAAGCGCCAGCAGGTTGATCACCACCCCGACCACCACCTGATTGGCTGCAAGGCGCACCACGAACATGGCAAAAAGCAGAGCGACAAGGATGCCGACGCCCGCAGCCGCGAAAATGCCGCAAACCGCGCTGTTTGTCGCGATCGCCGCTTCCGCCGCCACAAACGCTCCAATCAGCATCATGCCTTCCAACCCAACGTTCACAATACCCGACTTTTGAACGATGGTTTCGCCGAGCGCCGCCAAAATAAGCGGTGTTGCCGTGGTAAGCGTGCCTTCCAGTGTTCCCATGAGTGCGCCCAATTTTAGCTCAGTCTCCCGTTCCGGTAGTGCGCGAGGCGCGTGCCTTCGCTGCGACGATTGCCAGAACCGCCACCGCCTGGATCACATAAATGAGAACCGATGAAACGCCTGAGAATCGTGAAAGGTTGCCGCTTCCCGCCGTTAAACCTCCAAAGAAGAGGGCCGAGAAGAGGGTTCCCATGGGCTGCAACCCTCCAAGCAGTGCGACCGGTATGGCCGTGAATCCCCATCCGGCCGAGAAGTCATGAGAAAGACGCTCGGTAACGCCCAACAGTTCCACGGCGCCCGCCAGACCGCTCAGTCCGCCGGAGACCGCCATTGCCTGAAGACGGAGCGCGGAAACAGGATATCTCGCCGTGCGGGCCGCATCCGCGTTTTGCCCTACAAGGCGGATTGCAAACCCGGAACGTGTGTGATAGAGATAGAGGAATACACATGGGACGGCGAGGAACGCTAAAATAACTCCGCTGTGCAGACGCGTCGGGGACAGAATATGCGCGAACAAAGCCGCGTCCGGTATGGGATCGGACTCTGGAAGCTGCGTCCCCCTGCCCTGCAAGGGACCCCGCACGGCCCAACGGACCAGAAAAAGCGCGATATAGTTCAGCATGATGGTGCTGATGACTTCCTGAACGTTGCGTTTTGTCCGCAGCCAGCCCGCAATGCCGCCCCAACACGCGCCGCTCACAATGCCCGCAAGC
>JBBRKX010000601.1:0-4178 GCA_038231675.1 Chthonomonadales bacterium
AACCGGGCTCTGAAACGCCTGCATGAGCGCAAGGCGGCTGGCGCCCAGGTTCCCCAGAAAGGTGCGGACAAGGTCGAGCGGATAGTGATACGGGAGGGTAAACGGATATACCGCCTGCAGCAGACGATCGTAGGCGACCAGGTTGATGTTTTCGGGGTTTGCGCTGAGTTCCGCTTCGGTAACATCCGGGGTGCTGTCGTTCGGCAGCGGCTTTACCGGCGGGCCGGGCAAAAACGGCAGGGACTGATTGTACACGACGCAGCTTTCGAGCACCTCGTTCACCAGGTCGATATAAGGAATGAGCCGGTTGGTATTTTCGCAGGTCAGCTGGATATAGGGCAGGTCAGGGCGTCTGCCGGGAGTCACTCCATCCTTCCCGATCAAGACGTCGAGCGGGGTCAGCCCGCTCGCGTTGGGAACCCCGTTCGCAAGGTACTGCAGCAGGTCGACAAAATAGGCGGATGCGCCATATACGGACTGGCATTCGGTGCAGCCGCACAGATCCAGCGAACCGAACAGCGCCGTATAGTCGGGCAGCGTCTTAACGGCCGCCTGGGCCTCCTCGACGTGTCCGATCACAAAAGGGCTGATATCGAACTGGCTCTGGTGCAGGTGCGTGTACAGCGCGAGGTTGCGGCCGGCGATGGCCGTGGCGCGATCGTGCGTCTCCTGAGCGGCCGCGATCCCGCCCAACGCGGACTGGAATCGCGCCACAAAAGTGGGAGCGGGAAAGTTCGCGATGGTGGCCGCCGAGTCGAAACCGGCGTTGTGCAGCGCGATCAACGATTCGGAGCCTGCGCTGACTTGAAAGAGTCGCTGCAAACGGCGCAGCGGCGGCCCAAGGATCTCGCGGTCGTCCGCTCTATCGGCGGACTCGGGGCGATTGTCCAGGTAACCATCTATCTTTGTGGAGGTTATGTCGAAATCCGCGGCGCTCGCAAAGAAGCGCGTCAGGGCGGACCGTACCGGTTCTTCCAGCTGCAGTTCGGACCCCGTGGCGACCATATGCGCGATCGTCGCGGTTGGAAACGCGGCATGTAACGCGTCCATCAGCGTTTGGGCGTATGCGGCGGCCTTCTCCTGCAGAGTATTGCCCGGCGTGCCGGGCGGCGTCCCCACATCCTTCCGGCCTATCAGCTTCTCCCAATCGGCGGCCTCCAGCTTCACCAGATCGCCGGGCGAGGAGAGAGTCGGGGTTTCCATAAGGGCGCGAATCAGGGGCGCATGGTTTCCGGTGACGGCCGCCAGTTGAAGGGTCAGTTGAAGCCGCGGGATGGTTTCCGGCGCGGCGAATTGAGGCTGAAGCTGGAGCGCTTTCCAGAACTCTTCCATGGGACCGTCGTTTGCGGCATAAGCCGCGAAGAACGCCTGCTGCGCCTCCGGATCGGGCAGCGCGACGCCTAATATCGCTCCGGCCGACGCCTGATCCGGCGCGGAAGCCGTGCTGAGGGCCAGACTTGTCACAAGTCGGCTCAGCCGGTCCAGGAGAGCCACCTCGTCGTGGCGCCGAGGCGGCACGATATTGCCTGCCACCGAGGCGTCGAACGCCTCTTTACGCACCTGAGGAGTGAGCAGGCCCAGCGCGGCAAGGTCGGCGGGGCACCCCCCGGCAATAAGCCCATAAAACAGCTCGGCGGGCAGATCTACTTTGTGCGTAACCGCCTCACGATGCAGGCGGGCGGCATCCGTCAGACGCGTCAGCAAAGCATGCGTCAGACCGGTCTCATTCTCCAGGAAAGCAATGTCTTCCGGAGTAAGAGCGGCCAGTTTCTGGGTCATCGACGGTTCGCGATCATGCTCCACGTTCACGTCCGCCAACAGCGGTCCCAGTTCTGCGATCAGTCGTTCGTATTCCGAAGGCTGCCCGGGCGCATCCGGCGGGATGGTGACATCTATTGTGGCGATAGGAGGGGCGTTGAAAACTGTCTCCGAGGATGCCAGCACCTTCCCATCTTCCCCACACACGCGCACGATCAGGTCTGCGTTTCCCTTTTCAGCGTGCCGGAACTGAGCCGTTGTGTAGGAGAGCGTGTAGTGGCCGTGGCGGTCCACGCGGGCGCGTCCCAGACTCTGCTCGCGCCTCAAGTCCTGGTCGAAGGCCTCGACCAGACAGCCTGCGAACGAATGGCCGTCCGCATAGCGTATCATTCCTTGGACAACGAACGGCGGAACGGCGACGCTGGACGACGATTCGGCGGAACTGGCGGCGACCGCAACGGTAATGGCGTGCGCGGTACGCTCGTCCACGATGCCATTGGGTTCAAGTCGGAACCTGGATTGGACTGCCCGTACGGCGTGCAGCGTTCCCGCGCCGAACACGGCCCCCTGCGTCTCGTCCAATGGTACGTCGTAGGCGAGCAGTCGGAGTTCATATTGCAGAATGGAAACGTCGTCGCCCTGCATGCCCTGTGACAGAAGGCGTCCCTGCAGATTCATGGTATCCTCGCTTCCCGTGCATTTCCTTCGTCCCGTTAGTCTCAGTACTGTCCCGGCGCCGGGCATAAACCACTATTTTCGCACCTGCATTTCCATTTGCTTGAGCACTTCGACCCCGTCTGCCTCGATGGCTTCCAGTTCTTCCGTCACCGCCACGCGGACCCCTGGCTGGGAGGCGACGGCGCCGCCTACCCCTGCGGCGATACGAACCTGGGTGGCGATGCGAACACCTGTGACGGCTGTGGCACCCCCTGCTCCGCCTGTCGATGTCCCGACGACAGCCTGTCCACTTGCTCCTTCAATTCCTAGCGCCGCCGATCCAGTCGCTCCCTCTGCGGCCACTGTCCCTCCGGCACCTACTAATCCAAACGCTTCCGCGAGTATACCACCCCCTAAAATGAGCACGTGCCCCGCCGCCATAGCCGTATTAATCCCGCCGCCTACCGCAATGGACATGCGGACGATTCCATGCGCCTGCGCGTCCGCAGTTTGATTGATATTTGTTTTTAACATTCCTTTTATTCGCTCGACGTTGTTGTCTTCCCCCGGGCGCTTGACGCGTACTCCCACATCGTAGACGATGAGCCCATCGATGACACGTCCATTATTGTCCTGCGCCAGCCCCAGATGTATCTGCACCTCTCGGGCTTGATCGCTAATCACAATCGTCTCGAATATTCTGGAATCGGCTTTATCTACAATCTCAAGACCTGTCCCTATTTTCGCACGGGAGATCGGCGCACCATTCACAGTGTTCGGAACATGCTCCCTGTAGTGATCCACTTCAGATACGTAATCCTGATATTTGTCTGGATTGCGTGGCTTAAGTTCATAGAGATGCGCGACCTTGTTGCCCGGATTTTGCGAATCCGGTATCAGCAGAGTAAGGTCGATGCGGCCTGTGTGTTCGGTTTTCAGGTTCTTTGAGCCGTCCGGCGTTGTATGGGTTTCAACGGCGTTGGGCACCCCGAGCGCGGACAACCGCGCAGCGAGGACATCCAAAACAAGTTTATGTATGAGGGCTCCGAGATCCCCGCGGTTGGGAGGCATCGTGTAGCCACCCGTCGCCGGAGGCGTTTTATCGTCCTTGCCATCTGGATCGTGAAACCGGACGGGGTTATTCAATGTGTAGGCGTACGGATGCTGGGGCTTCCACGTGAGCGGGTCCGCGCTGGTCCACCTGCCCAGCCATGCAGCGCAGTAACGTGCTCCATGGTAGGAGAAGCCGGTCTCCTCATCGCGTTCTTTGCCGGTGTAGCGGTATCGCTTCAAGCCGGTTTCCAGCGCATTTCGGCCTGACCGATAGGCGGTGGCACCATACGGATAGTATTCTTCGTACGAGATCAGCGCGCCCGCGCTATCGAGTTCCAGGCATGCGGATCCCAGATGATTGCTCAATTGATATCGCGGAAGGGGCGCGGGCGACGGAGCCGCCAATCCGTTCTCACGCGTCAGGGTGTCGACGATGGCGACGCGCTGCGCGCCATCGTCAATATGCAGCGTCTCCCGCTCCCGTTGAGGCGTCGGGGTCGCGCCCTGGTATTCGCGATAGATCTCAAAGCCACCCAGGTAGATCCGCTCGCTTTTGCGGAGCGGGTTCCCTCCCGGCCCCGCCTGTCTATCGGTCACTTTGCGCACGCGCTGTCCGGCGGCGTCGTAAACGTAATATGTGCGCTCGGGAGTGCCGCCATTGTTCACTGTCTGCGTTTCGCTCGCCTCCAGTTGATCCTTGCAGTCCCAGG
>JBBRKX010000602.1:0-4162 GCA_038231675.1 Chthonomonadales bacterium
CCCACGCCGGAATGGGAGGTGAAGTCCGCGCTCAGCCTTCACGTCTATCTGGACGCCGAGCATAGCCAGGCGATTCGGAAGCGCGTGGGAGAGTTGCGCCAACCTCCGCTTCACCTGGACATTTCTCCGAATGCAGCGTTGGAAGCGTTCCTGGACGAAGCGATCCGCGCGGAGAATACCCTCGAGTTTTTAACCGGCATTTTCACCGTCGTGCGACCGGCGCTGGCCCGAGCGTATCGCCGCCACCTTGCCGCAACCAATCCCGTCTTCGATTTTCCCACCTGTCGTCTCCTGCGCATCGCGCTGGCGGAAGAGGAGCAGATGATCGTCTGGGGCGAACAAGCGTTGCAGGCGATTAGAGGGACAGACGCGGATCGGCATGCATCGACCGCATGGGCGAACCATCTTCAGGCTTACCTGGATGCGGCGAGAGGGATCGACGGAAGCGAAATTCCCTTGGACCCCGCCCCGCTCCCCTCTCCCCGCACGGTGAGCGCCTTCGTGCCCGATATCGATCCAAAGCGCGACCCGCGATCCGGCGAGATCTATAACTTTCACTACCGCGCCAGCGACGTGTTTCGCGATGAAGCCGCGCCGATTGACGAACGCGTGCTTGCCCTGATGTACAAACGCTTCCATGAAATGGATGTGCCTGAGATGATGGCAAGCATCCTGCTGCAGACAAAAGGGAAGCCATGGGAGTATTATCTGGATATGGCGCGGCAACTCTGGGACGAGGCCCGGCATTCCATGATGGGCGAAGTCTGGTTCGCGAAGCTTGGCATCGACCGAACGCATTATCCTAATCACGTCGGCTGGTCGCTGCGGCTGAACACGGATTTCACGCCCCTTGAACGGCACATTGTCCTGTATGGCATAGAACAGAATCTCATGAACGGCGAGCGGGGCAAGAAGCAGGAGTGGCTTGTGGCGCAAGGCGCCCAAGACCCCCTTGCGGCCTTCTTCCAGGATTATGATTGGGCGGATGAGGTCCTGCATGCGCAGATCGGCCGCAGATGGCTGAAACCCGAGGTCGGTGATGTTAAGACCTTGCTCGCGATGGCCAGCGAGATCTCCGCTCGCCCAAGCTACATCCTGAAGGATCGCGCGAAAAATACCATTCAGGAAGATTGGTGGCCACAGTTCGTTCAGGAAGTTCTGGGCAGAGATTCCGCTTCGGTCGCAGGCGCGGATCGCCCTGCGAGCCCGACATTCCAGGCCCTGGCCGCCGAATAATCGCATCGGACGACCGACATGCATGCACTGATGAGAAGGCGGCCGTACAGTATAAGAAGTGCGGTTCAAGAAATGGAGAAGTTCCGGTGAGCGGTTGCATATGACTGTCGAGGAAACGATAACACTTATCTGTTCCCGTGAGGATTTTCGGCCGGCTCCGGTCGGCTGGGTTCGCTGGCTCGCACTGAATGCGGATATCTACCGCGTCCAACAGGCGATGCGCACCAATGGCTTGCCCGCCCCAACCTACGCGGAATGGGAGGAACAGCATCGTCTTGGATATCGATTCTGCGCGGCCATGGTGCATAACCGCATCGTCTCGCAAGCGGTCGTGCTCCCCCATTCAGAGACCGAATTCGAACTGAAAGACATCAGAACCCTGGATGGATTCCAGCGCCAGGGATTTGGGAAAGCGGTTGTCACCTTCGCCACGGAGTATATCCTGAACGCCGCACCTGCGGCGACATGCCGCGTTTCCACCACCAATCCGCCTTTGCTAAGCTTGTTGGAATCGCTGGGATACCGGCGTGAGGAGTAACCTGACACAATCATGTTGATCTTACACGCAAGCTGCCTGAACGGCCGGCTGCTCCTCTGGGGCGAGCAGCCGATCGAGCAGGAAGGAAAGCGAAAGCGCGGAACCGCTCCAAAAGCGGTGGAGGTCCCTGTTTCACCATACGATGCGGGCGCAAAAACGATCGTTGCCGCCCTGGGTGAGGATGGTGGCCTGCCATGGCTCTCCAATCTGCCTGGGCATGGTAAAGGCGTTCCGACCGTGATCTGGCTGCCCACCGTGGCGTCCACGCCTATAGCTTCCAGTCCTCTCATTGCGGCACAGCCGGAAAGCGATAAAGGCGTCTCGCTATCCCCATGGAGGGTCGATGCTATTCCTCTCTCTCCCATGGACACCGTGTCCGTACTCGCGTCGTGTGCGGGACGGGATTCGTTGGGGACTGGGATTTTCCCCGGCTCGTCCCTCCTGTATTGGGCTACCGCACTGCGCTATGCCGGCGCACTGGTGGCTCGGGAGCAGTTTTTACCCGATATCCGCACGCTTGACGATGGCTTCCACGCGCATTGGACGCCTTTCGTTCAGGGCGATCTGGCGGATGGTCTGCCGCAGCTGGCTAAGGCGATGCCACACGTCTGTCGCGCCGCAAGCGGAGACAGCGGCGCGCCGCCGGACCGCCCCTCCCTTACCGTGCTCTCGGACTTTCTATCTGATATCTGCGATGCACTGGTCCGCTCGGCGATCGCTTCCACCGATGGCGTAGATTCCGCGTCGGTACAGCGCATGCGCAAGATCGCCGCGCTGGAAAGCGTTCATGCACAGTGGCTTTATGCCTTGCGCTCAGCAGACGGACGCATGAAGGGCGACGAAAACGAACTGATCCGACTCGGCGAGCAGGTTTCGGAATGGCGTCGGCCGCTCGCGCATGTCGCGTCCGCCCCGGCACGGTTTGTATTCCGACTGGAAGAGCCCGAAAGCGACGAGGATCCGAAGTGGTATGTGCGCTACTTGCTCCAGTCACGGGAGGACCCGAGCCTGATCGTCGATGCGGCAAAGGTATGGGACAACAAGGATGGGGCGTCCGCGCTGCTGCGTAAAACAGGCTTCGAGCCCCGCCCGTTCCTCCTCTCTTCTCTTGGGGAAGCAGCGCTGTTGAGCCCGGAAATCCAGTCCAGTCTGAAGCAAAGCAAGCCTGCGGGCTACACGCTCGACACGGCGGGAGCCGAGCAGTTCCTGGGCCAGACCGCCTGGATGCTGGAGCAGTCCGGTTTCGGCGTACATCTGCCCGCGTGGTGGTCTCGTAAAGGGGCCAAGGCCCGTCTCACCACGGGCGCCAGAGTACGCTCCCCTAAAATGAAATCGAAGACCGGTATGACCCTGGAATCAATCGTGGAGTTCGATTGGGAAGTCGCGCTCGGCGATATAAAGCTGACTGCAGAAGAACTCGAGGCCCTTGCGCACCAGAAGACTTCGCTCGTCCGGATACGAGGTCAGTGGGTTCAGTTAGATGCCGGGGAGATCGAGGCCGCGCTTGCCTTCTGGAAACGCCAGGGAACGAACCGCAAGACCGCCCGCGACATCATTCGCATGGCGCTTGGCGCGGACGGCGCAGTGGGCGGACTGGACATCGGGACGGTAAGAGCGACCGGTTGGATCGGAGATTTGCTGAAGGAGATGGAGGGGCACGCCCCCGGCCATGAGCTTCCGCCGCCACCAGGCCTCAATGCCTCTCTGCGCCCCTACCAGCAGCGCGGTTACTCCTGGCTGAACTTCCTTGGAACGTGGGGATTCGGCGCTTGCCTGGCCGACGACATGGGGCTGGGCAAGACGATTCAGGTGCTCGCGCATATCCGGCGTCTCTGGGAATCGGGCGAGCGCCGTCCGGTCCTTGTCATCTGTCCGACTTCCGTTGTCGGCAACTGGCATCGCGAGGCAGGGCGCTTTACGCCCGACCTTACCGTGCTCATGCATCACGGCGCGAACCGACTTAAAGAGGATGAATTTCGCACTGCCGCAGGCAAGCATGCGATCGTCCTCTCGACGTTCGCCCTGCTGCACCGTGATCTCGCGATATTGAAAGATGTGAAGTGGAGTGGGATCGTGCTGGACGAGGCGCAGAATATCAAGAACCCAGAAACGAAACAATCGCGGGCGGCTCGGGCGTTAGAATCGGGCTGGCGAGTGGCGCTGACCGGCACGCCGGTGGAAAATCATGTCGGCGACCTCTGGGCATTGCTGGACTTTCTGAATCCGGGTCTGCTCGGAACCCAATCCGGCTTCAAGTCCAAGTACTTCTATCCGATTCAAACAGGCCGCGATCCTGAAGCCGTCCAACGGCTCAAACGCCTCACAGGGCCTTTTATTCTGCGCCGTCTGAAGACCGACCGCAGTATTATCGCCGACCTTCCGGATAAG
>JBBRKX010000603.1:0-4151 GCA_038231675.1 Chthonomonadales bacterium
CAGGTGGATGATGTGCAGCGGGCCGTTCGCTGGATACGCGCCCATGCGGACACCTATCATCTCGACACCGAACGAGTGGGAGGTCTGGGTGACTCTGCGGGCGGGCATCTGGTATCGCTGCTTGGAACCCGCGACACCCGCGACAATAGCGATACGGATCTTGCTTCCTACAGTAGTCGCGTACAGTGCGTCGTAGACCTTTTCGGCCCGTCGGACCTTACCGCGCCGACCGATACTGTGAAGTTCCCTGCGATTGCAGCGAGTCTCGTCGCGAGCTTTATGGGGAAGAAGCGGGACGAAGCCCCGGAACTCTATAAAGAGGGATCACCAGTAACCTATGTGGACAAGAAGTCCGCGCCCTTCCTGATTATGCATGGCGATCTCGATCCGCTTGTTCCGGTTGACCAGTCGAAACGGCTCCAGGAAGCGCTGGAGAAAGTCGGTGTGGAGGCAACGCTGATCGTGATGCCGAAAGACTATCACGGTTTTCGCGTTGAAGCAAACAAAGAAAAACAAAAATCGGCGATGCTGGAATTTTTTGATAGACACCTGAAACCTTGAGCATTTCTATCTCGTTATACAATTAGAGAAATATTTCACAAAGTCGTCGTGGGAAGACAGACGACACGGTAATCGTATCGAGAGGACCGATTATGAATTACACTTCAGGCGCAAAACAAACGATCCAAACTGCGCTTGCCGCACTCGGCGTGACGGCGCTTACAGCGCTCGCTGCGTGGGGGGCGACACCCGCCAACTCCGCAAAGACTCTTGCTTTCTCCGACATCCTGGGGAAACGCTACGACTCACAGACGCTGACAGGGCATAAGGCCACTGTTTTTCTCTTTGTCTCCAGCCAATGTCCTATTTCCAATGTCTATACGCCGCGCTTTATCAGCCTGGCGGAGACGTATGGAAAAAAGGACGTGCAGATCTTCGCGGTCTACTCCGACCGGCAGGAGAGCCTGAATGAGATCACTTCACATGCAAAAGAGCGAAAGTATAACTTCCCGGTAATTAAGGATGCAGGCGCTGTTATCGCGGATAAACTTGGCGCGACGATGACACCAGAAGCCGTTCTCGTAGATGCAAAGGGCGAAGTGAAGTATCGCGGTCGAATTGATGACAATCCGGTTGCAACCCATGTGACGTCTCATGATCTGGAGAGTGCGATCAATTCAGTTCTGGAAGGCAAGCCTGTAGCTCATGCGGAACTGCTTTCCACGGGCTGCGCCATTCGCCGTGACAGCAAACCGGCAGCGGTCACTGCTGGAACCCCAACGTACTCGCATGAAGTAGCTGCCATTCTTCGCGCCAAATGCGAAGGCTGCCATCGGCCGGGCGAAGTCGCGCCATTCTCACTGCAAACCTATCAGCAGGCAAGTGCCTGGGCAGTAGACATCAAGCGATATACTCAGAATCATCAAATGCCTCCCTGGAAGCCGACTGCGGGCTTTGGAGATTTCAAGGATGAGGCGCATATCAATCTGACTGATGCCGAGCGAACCGTCCTGGCAAAATGGGTGGATGCAAACGCGCCGCTTGGAAATGCGAAAGAGGTTCCTGCGCCGCGTCAGTTTACCTCTGGCTGGCAGCTTGGCGAACCTGACCTTGTGATTGCGCCGGATAAAGACTATCAATTGGCTGCGGACGGCGAAGACGTATATCGCCACTTCGTTGTGAAGACCAACTTTACGGAAGACCGCTATATCAGCGCTGTGGAAGTGCGTCCCGGAAACCGCGCGGTCGTGCATCACGTTATTGCCTATATTGACGGAACGCCGGATTCAAACGGTAAATTCGCATCGGAGAAACTGGAAGAGGCGACCAAAGACGGTCAGCCGGGCTATACCAGTTTCGGCGGTCCTGGTTTTGTTCCCGTCGGAATCATGGGCGGATGGGCGCCGGGCAATGAGGCGCAATATCTGCCCGAAGGAGTCGGTATCTTTGTCCCAAAAGGCGCGCGCCTTTCCCTTGAAGTGCATTATCATAAGGACGGCAAGCCGGAAACGGACCGCACCAAAATGGGTCTCCATTTCTGCCGGACGATGGTCCAAAAGAGGATTGACGGGGTGTTCGCGCTGAACTTTGGCTTTAAGATTCCGCCGGGCGCAGGTCGGCACGAAGTGAAGGCGGTTTCTACTATTCAGGAAGATTCCCATATTCTCGCGGTCACACCGCACATGCACCTGCTTGGCAGGGAGATGAAGGTCTGGGCAGAACTTCCGGACGGAACAGAAAAACCGCTGGTCTGGGTGAAGGATTGGGACTTCAACTGGCAGAACTCCTACTTCCTAAAGGAGCCAATGGTAGTTCCGAAGGGTACGAAGATTCGCCTGACAGCCTATTTCGACAACTCCGATGACAATCCCCGCAACCCGAGCAAGGGAAAGGGGCGCACAGTCGGATGGGGCGAGCAGACAACGGACGAAATGTGCATCGCCTTCGTCTCCTCTACGAAGGATGCGGAGCAACTGAACCACACGCCCGTTCCGGTCGTGAAGCAGACCGTAAGGCACCACAGGTCAATTAACGAATCGCTCGGTTGCTGTGCGAAGCCCGTTTCGATGAGTGCCAAAACGTTGTGCGTGTTCCAATCCAAAAGATTTCGTCATCGCTTGAATAATACGAAGAGTCTTTTTGACCTCCGATGTCGAATATAGGCGCATGACTAATGAAGACAACATCCGCTCTCGCTTCGCGGCGGTCAAGGATCACTTAAGCGAGCGAAACCGACGACTGGCCGCATCAGCGGAGGCCCGCTCCCCAGAAACCAGCATTGCCGAAGTATCGCGGGCCACAGGAGTGGCGCGAAGCACGATTGGTCGTGGGCTGCGGGATTTGGCGGATCCCTCTTCGCTCACGGGCGAGGTCCGCCGCCCTGGTGCGGGGCGTCCTCCGCTGACACAGGCAGACCCGACCTTGTGCGACGACCTTGGTAAACTGGTCGAACCCGCCACGATGGGGGACCCGATGCGGCCCTTGCGCTGGGTCTCCAAGAGCCACCAGAAGTTGTCCGCCGCTCTGGTGGAGTTAGGGCACACCATCTCGGCCAGCACCGTAGCCAAGTTGCTTGTGGATGTGCTTGGCTTCCGTCGTCAGGTCAACCGTAAAACCAAGGAAGGCGCCCATCATCCCGACCGTGACGCCCAATTCGAGCACATCAATGCAGTGGCGACCCGGTTTCTTGCTCTGAACCAGCCTGCCGTTTCGGTGGACACCAAGAAAAAGGAATTGGTAGGCGACTTCAAGAACGGCGGCAGCGACTACCGACCCAAGGGATGTCCGGATTTGGTGCGAACCCACGACTTTATGGATAAGGATCTGGGCAAGGCGGTTCCCCATGGCATCTACGATATCGGTGCTAACGCCGGTTGGGTGACCGTGGGTGTTGACAGCGACACGGCGGAGTTCGCCGTCAACAGTCTGCGTTTATGGTGGCAGAAGATGGGTCGTGCACGCTATCCCGATGCTCTGAGCCTGCTGATCACGGCGGATGGCGGCGGATCTAATGGTTCGCGCCTACGTCTGTGGAAGCGCGAATTGCAGAACTTCGTCGATGAGACGGGAATGTGCGTAACCGTCTGTCATTATCCGCCTGGCACCTCCAAGTGGAACAAGATTGAGCATCGACTGTTTTGCCACATCAGTCAGAACTGGCGTGGAAAACCCTTGAGTAGCCGCCTTGCCGTCGTCGAACTGATTGCAGCGACTACAACAACGAAGGGACTGACCGTCCGTTGTGAACTCGATACCCGGTTGTACGAGAAAGCGATTAAAGTCAGCGATGAAGAGTTTGATCGCCTCAATATCGAACGAGACGATTTTCATCCCGAATGGAACTACACCATCCGTCCGAGTGTGGAACCGGTGAGCGTCGGTGAAGCGATAATTCTTAGGTGAAGCCTAAGGACAGCCGTAACAATAAACGCTCCACTTTTTCGCCCCGCCTCAGATCAAAACAGCGGCGATTATGAAGCAGTTGTTGTTACGCGGCTCCTAAGTGTGACAAAGTAATCTCTCACATAGCATCGATCGAGACGTAAAGGAAGCCCTCGCGAGAGGGCTTCTGTTTTTGATTGTCATAGAATGCGGGAGATTGAAGTCAGGAACACTGCGAGTTCGAGCCGTCCAAAATCTGACGGATAGGG
>JBBRKX010000604.1:0-4143 GCA_038231675.1 Chthonomonadales bacterium
CAGAAACTACCCATTGCCGAACCTCTTTGTCTCCATGCTTCAGCGGCTTGGCCTCGAAACGGATAAATTCGCATCCAGCACCGGCACGATGCGTGGACTGGAGCTCATTTGAATCACTAGGAAACAAGGCCCGAATTGCAGTTACGCTAAGGACGGTGAAGCGCCCTCGCGGGCAAACTGTATCAGGTTGGTATGAAAGGTTGAGCCCCCACCCATGTCGCTCAAACGATCGGAGGTGAGGCTGTTGACGTTGCCGCCCGGCCCGCTGTCGCGATGCCACCATAGGGACGGGGACCAGGCGACGCCCGGCTTCACTTTGTCGCTCACCACGGCGCGCAGGCGCGTTTCCCCGCGCCGGTTCCATACCCGCAGCCAATCGCCGTCCGCGATGCCGCGCTCGGCGGCATCGTCCGCATGCACCCAGATACGCGGCTCCTTTTCCCCTTTCATCAGGGAGTCCACATTGGAAAAAGTAGAGTTCAGGAAGTGGTGCGCCGCAGGCGAGAGCAAGTTGATCGGGAATTCGGCGGCGAGTTCCGGATCCGTGTCCGCACTCTCGGCAGACGGCGTATAGTCCGGAAGGGCGCCGAAGCCGTCCTTTTCGGCACGCGCGGAACGGAACTCCACCTTGCCGGACAGGGTTTGAAACGGCTGTTCGTCCTGAAAGGGAATAAACGGATCGGTCGCAGTCCTCAGCCGCGCAAACCCGTGCTCCACAAGATATTCGTAGGTGACGCCCGCCATATGCGGGTGATCGGTCTCCAGGGCGCCACGAATAATGGCTTCGGCGCTCTCCTCGAAGACCGAATCGGTGTAGCCCATCGCTTTTGCCAGAGCGTTGAGAACCTCGATGTTCGGCCGGGATTCGCCCAGCGGCGTGATGGCCGGCTGACAGAGATTCAGATAGAGATGCCCATAGGCGCGCATCAGGTCGAGATGTTCGAGTTGGGTGGTGGCAGGGAGGAGAATGTCGGCATAACGCGCCGTATCGCTCATCATCTGCTCATGCACCACGGTAAACAGATCCTACCGACCGAGCCCTTGCAGGACCAGATTGGAGTTCGGAGCGACCGCCGCCGGATTGGAGTTGAAGACATAAAGCGAGCGGATCGCGGGATCGGCGGTTTCCGTCAGTGCTTTGCCGAGTTCGTTCATGTTCACGGAGCGAGGGACGCGCCGGCCCCATTTCGCCGGCGATTCGTCGTCCGGCGAATGCACCAGATCGGGCCGCTTGATCTTCCGATTATTGAGCGGGAAGTGCGCGCTGGTGGAAAGCAGCAACCCGGAAGCCGGTTTGCCCCATGCTCCAATGACGGCGGGCAGGCAGGCGATGGCGCGAACCATGCTGCCGCCGTTCGCGGTGCGGGAAAGGCCATAGCCCAATCGAATTGCGGAGGGCGTTTCCGTCGCATACCGCCGTCCGAGCGCGATGATCTCATCCGCATCGAGGCCGGTGATTTGAGCGACGCGCTCCGGTGGATACTCCGCGCAACGCTCCCGAAACGCATGCCAGCCTACGGTGCGCGCTTCCAGAAACGTTTCGTCATGCAGCCCCTCCGCAAAGATCACATGCGCCATCCCGAGCGCGAGGGCCGCATCCGTGCCCGGTTTGGGCTGAATGAACCAGTCGGCCGCGTTCGCAGTGCGGGTGCGATAGGGATCGATCACCACAAAGGTCGCGCCCTTTGCCTGCGCCTCACGGATCAGCGGCATCTGATGCACATTGGTGCTGGAAAGGTTTGTGCCCCATGCGATGATGAACCGGCTATGGGCAAACGCTTCCGGATCGATGCCCCCCGTCCAGCCCATCACATAACTGTATCCCGCTTCCGCCGCAGCGGAGCAAATCGTTCGCTTCAATTGCGTTGCGCCCATGCGGTTCCAGAGCCGCGTATCGCAAGCGCTCATGTTCACCACGCCCATGGTGCCGGCGTAGGAGTACGGCATGATCGCTTCCGGCCCGCTTTCGGTGATGAGGGTCTTCCATTGTCCGGTAATCTCCGCGATTGCCTCGTCCCAGCTAATCCGCTCGAACTTCCCCTCGCCCTTCGGCCCAATTCGGCGCATCGGGTGCTGCAATCGATCCGGATGATAGACACGCTCCTCATAGTGCGCGACCTTCCGGCAGAGGTTGCCCCGCGTAAACGGATTCGCGGGATTCCCGGCGACCTGGATCAATCTTCCGTCTTCAACGGTCGCCAGCATCGAACACGTGTCCGGGCAATCGTGTGGGCAAGCCGTCTTCACAACGCGATGCATCTTATTGTCTTCAATATTTGTCAATGGCAAGGCTCCAAGAGGAAAGTCAGTTCAAGTAATCGCGCGGAATATTTTCCAGTATAACCCGGCTACGCAAAGGATGTCAAAGATCCGCCCGACCCAGACCAGAGCGAGGAGCGCCTGCCAAAAGGGATCGGATGGCAAGTATTTTAAAGACGAGGTCGTCCGTTCAATGGCTATCAAAGCGAATGAAGACGCCGCCCTGGCTCGTGCCGATCCAAATTTCGGTGGTCTGACCGTCGCCGGGGCGTTGGCCCTCCAGGATATAGCCCTTTTCCGTGTTGTGACCATTTGAGGCGAGACGATCGTAGAAGCGCATTACCGTTTGCAGATCGTCGGTCGTTTGCAAGGCCATGGTAGGAAAGGCGATCGGGCCGGGCCGCGGCTCGAAGGGGATTACGCGTGCGCCAGGGTACAGCCATCCCCCAAGTAAGCCAGGCGCTGCCTGTTCCGTCTGGCGCGTAATCATGCGTACCTGTTCGGCCGTAGGTGGCGGTGCTTGTCGCTGAGTTCCAGCAGAATCCGTTGGAGAATAAGAGGCAGCGCCATTCGATGGAGACTGCGGGAGCACTTCCGGCCTCAGTGTGGGTTGGTGCTGCGCCTGATTATGGGACACGGAAGCGTTCGGCGGCGATCGGAACGCTTCGAGCTTCGGCCTCGCTACCGAAAAGGTCAGCGTCCAAACGATACACGCGATGACTCCTAAGACGACCAGCGTGCCTAACGCCCAGCTTGTGGGCGATACGGAATGTACTCTGTACGGGGTAACGACGACAGAAGAGAGAGGACCCGTCGAGGAGGGCAGCGGCCTCATATACCAGAACAAGCCGATGCAGTAGAGCAACTGAGCAATTGCCACTAACAACGTGACGACGATGCGATAGTCTACCGCCGAGTCTATCGGATACTCATCCGCCAAAAATTCGGTGCAGCAGACGAGGAGGAGGACATTTCCGATTATCGCGATTCCCGCGCAACTTCGCAGTTGGGAGCGTGCTCCCGGGCGGTCACGGCGAACGCCGATAGCTCCGCCAAGAAAGCTCATCGAAAGGAGGAAAGGAGGCACCGTAAAGGGCAGTATCATCCAGAACATGGGAATCAACACGGCACACGACAGAAAGCCCCAAATTATCAGATGAAGAAAGCCCAGCCCGAACGCACTGAGCGCCCACGCGTTGGTGGCGAATGGTATGCCCGGGGGCGGTCCATGTCCTGGTGGATTGTGGGCAGGTTGTGTCATGGTAATCTCATTCCGCGGCACAACACAGACTTCCTGCAAACTTCGATATGCGCCTTGCAAGATCAGAACCGTCAGATCGCATTGTCACGGAGGAACGGCGACGTCTGGCCGTGATGGCAGGACGGCAAAATCGTCGCCGGCCGCCTGTTCAATGCGAAGTGAGGCGCGCTGAAAGAGTTCCCGGATGGCCTCCGGTCCGCTCTCCCTGGTGGCTGCCAGTGACGAAAAATTGCAACGGGAGCGAATAGCTCCCGTTGCGGAATGACCGTTGAGATTACCGAACCGCTGTTTTGTAGACGTTTAGTATGTCGTCACATGCATCGGTCCAATTTTTTTTCCATCGGCCCCGAATGTATACAGCCCGTCTCCTACCCTGTAGACCGTAACGCCGTCCAATCGCGTCCTGTCCGACCCTTCCTTCTCGTCTGCTTCCTTGCCGTCCAAAACGCCAAGCATGGTGCGCCGGGTCACGACTTCCCGATCCGGCGGTTCTCCTGCCTTATGAGCCGCAACAGGCTGCCTCGCCATGGCTGTTGCCCTGGCTTCCGCCGCCCGCTTAACGCGCAGTTCCTCGGAGCGTTCGGATGCAGTCGCGGCGACAGGAGTCGTTTTCGCTTCCGCCG
>JBBRKX010000605.1:0-4135 GCA_038231675.1 Chthonomonadales bacterium
AGATCGGTCGAGAGGCCTTCAGGCAGCATGGGAAACGTCATGACGCCCGTGTATACACTCGTGGTGTTTTCCGCAGCATGGCGATCGATGGGAGAGTTTTGAGGCGCCAATGCATCGACATCCGCGATACCGACGTAAAGCCGAATCCGACCTGATTCGGTCTTCTCGACGTACTCGATCTGATCGAGGTCGCGCGATTCTGCGTTATCGATGGAAGACCAGAGCAGCGCACGTAGGTCCAGCGCGTGTTCGGACAGCTGGGCCGGCGCTTCCGCGGAAGCGAGAAGCTTCGCTTGATCGAGAGCGGCGCTCGAGAATTCCGGCTCGAAATGCGCCTCCCGCATAGCGTCACGGGCCTTTGCCCTGAGATCAAACTTCACATTCTGGGAATTCATAGTGGCATCCTACGTCCATTTATCGCGCGGAAGTCCGGGGCTACCCTGTGGGACGCAACAGTTCTTCCTCTTGCGTTTTCGCGTCGGCACGGGCGGCTCGCAGGAGAACGGTCTCCTGAGGCAGCGAATTTACGGAAGAGGAACGAACCAAATGCTCTTCCTCGGGTAATTCAGCGATGCTACGGTGTGTTAGAAGCTCTACAGGTTCTATGCGGGAGAATGCTGTTTCGACTGCCGATTTGCCTACGAAGGCGATTGCCAGGCCGACTGCGGCGCAGAACATGGCGATAATGGCAACCATTGCCGTACTGCTATCGCCGGAAGTTTCTACGATGAGGTGAAAAGCCAGCCCAACGAATGAGACAATACAAATAAAGATGCCCAGGATCGCCATGATTATGCTTGCGGAGCAGAGCGCTACGACCTTGGTGAAATACAGGGCATACTGCCCCTTCGATACCAATCGCTTTCTTGGCTTCTCGTTGTTCATTGCTTTCCCCGGCATGTCATATTCCGTATGCCAAACCAGCCGCGTGGTTTCTACGATGGCTCCCGATGCATTATGGAGTACGTTGGATACGCGGATTGAGACGCCATGAAATATTCCTCCCACGCAAGCGATTCTCCTGTCAGTCTGCGGCAACCAGAGAAAACGGCCTCTCTTTTACAGTGTAAAAGAGAGGCCGATTAAAAAAGCGTGAAAGCTATGCGTCTTACTTCGTGGAGAACTTATAAACGGTCGTCTGGTGATAGGTTTCGCCAGGCTTTAGGATGGAAGTCGGGAAGTTTTTGTGGTTCACCGAGTCCGGGAAGTGCTGGGTCTCCAGGCAGAAAGCAGTATGAATGTTGTAAACCGTTCCGCCCTTGCCGGTCAGCGTGCCGTCGAGGAAGTTGCCGGTGTAGAACTGAATGCCGGGCTGCGTGGTGTAGACTTCCATGACACGCCCGGATGTGGGCTCTTCCACGCGGGCCGCCAGCGCCAACTTCTTGCCCCCGCTATTCAGAACATAGTTGTGATCGTATCCCTTGGGATCGCCCGTCAATTGATCCAGATGCGCTCCCATCGCGGTGGGAGTTGTGAAATCCAGGGGCGTGCCTGCGACCGGCTTGATCTCGCCCGTTGGGATCAATGTGTCGTCGGTGGGCGTGTATTTGTCCGCATAGAGGGTGAGGATATGGTTCGTTACATCCCCGGTGCCCGCAAGATTGAAATAGCTATGGTTCGTCAGGTTGATCGGCGTGGCTTTGTCTGTCGTCGCGGTATAGTCGATCTTTAGCTCGTTGTTGTCGGTCAGCGTGTAGACGACGGTGACGGAAAGGTTGCCGGGATAGCCCTCTTCGCCATCCGCACTCAAGTAGGAAAGATGCAGCGAGGGGCCAGCCGCGCCCACATGCCCCTGGCCTTTCCAGACCACTTTGTCGAAGCCCTTCAAGCCGCCGTGGAGCGCATTCGGGCCATTGTTGACCGCGAGAACGTAATCGGCCCCATCGAGGGTAAATTTGCCTTTGGCGACGCGGTTAGCAACGCGGCCCACGAGTGCGCCGAAATAAGGATCGCCCTTCAGGTACTGATCGAGGTTATCGAACCCATCCACGACATCGGTCATTTTGCCGTCTTTGTCGGGGACATGCAACTCGGTCACCACCCCGCCGTAGGTCATGATCTTCGCCACGATCCCGTGGGTATTCGTCAGCGTATAAAGGTCTACGGGAGTCCCTTCGGCGGTTTTGCCGAAGCCGGTCCTCTGGATAGTGCCTTTCGCGTGGTGACCCCCGGAGGTTCCCGCGATTGCGGCTCCGGATACGACCGTTCCGACGGCCATCAGCGTTGCAAGCAAGAATGGAATATGTTCTTTCACACGGACACTCCTTCGATGTGCTCCCGTGGGAGCGGGGATAGATGCAGCACCCTTATTATAGCGGAAGGAAAGAATTCTGTCATCTGCCGCTCGGAGAGGTCAGGAAAATCGGAACTCCCCATCCTTTTTTGGCGTCTGCCGCTCATAGCCAACGGGCTTGCGTATCAGCACACACCGTGACCTGAGCGCGATGCCGGCAAAAGAGGATAAGGAGGATGCAATGCAGTCTGTAGACCCACCGGTGCCGACGGAGACCAGCAAAATGAATCAGGGAGGGGAGGAATTGCGTGATCACGACTTCCCCGTTCCCTCGGCGCATCAGGGCGAGGAAGCCGGCAAAGGCGTCGCGCCGCCATCCAGTTCGCCGGATCCCGATCAGGGCGAGATTCGCAGCGGCGGGCAGCACGGGACCGTCGCTGGAGACCGGCAACCTTACGGGGAGACGCCCGCCATTATGGATCAGGACAAGAGTACCCCTGACCTTGCATCACAGCATTAGCCCGTTACGGATGCCATGGCGGTTGGAATGGGCGCATGGACACGCTTCGAGGCAAAAACGTGCAGAATGTTTACGTTCCCGGAGACGTCCCAGATGCGGTCCATGCGTCCCCAATAGGCGCAGTACGCCTGGCGGCCGTCGTTGGTTGGCTGCCACCCATTTTCTCCACACCCCGTGAACAGCACCACGCTGGTATATGGCTTGATAATGACGTCCTCACGGAAGATATACGTCTCGTCCGCAAGGCGCGATACGTCCCCCTGCACGAATGCATCCGTGCAGAGCGCCCAACCGCGCAGGCTGACCGTGGTCAATCCCTGATTCTGTAGGACGACATACTCTCCCTGTGCCGTCGCGCCCGCATGCACCTCGACGATTTTCAACATTCACGCGTCTCCCGATTACGTTCGTTGGGGTAGCGTCCGGGGCTCCGCTCGCGATAAGGCGGGGTCTTCCGGGCAGGGAAAGCAGACCGTGCTTCAGGGCTGAGGAGCCCCGAAGCGCGGCACGAGTGGCGGAATTTACGAGCAGCCGAAGACCGATCCACAGTTCAGGCACTTGTAGCAAGCGCCGTTGCGGACCATGAGGCTGCCGCATTCCGTGCAGATCGGAGCATCCGACTGGTTCTGGAATGTTTCTCTCTCATGCTCGGCGGTCACCTGCACATTTCCTCGGTCCGTTGAAGTCATCGTCAGGACCGGGCGCGACGAAAGCGCATTGGAAGCGCCCGTGCCCTCCGTGCGATGGCCCGCATCCTCATGATGCCCGTTCGAGAGGGACGGTTCGTTTTCCGGCGCCTCGCCAGCCAGGAACTTTGTGCTCAGGTAGCGGAAAATGTAGTCCATCAATGATTTGGCAATCGGTATATTCGGGTTGTTCGTGTAGCCGGATGGCTCGAACCTGCTATGGGCGAACTTGTCCACGAGTGTCTGGAGCGGGACGCCATACTGCAGGGCAAGCGAAATGGCGGTGGCGAACGAGTCCATCAGGCCGGAGATCGTCGAGCCTTCCTTGCTCATGGTCAGGAAGATTTCGCCGGGTTTGCCGTCGGGGTACATTCCCACGGTGATGTAGCCTTCATGGCCAGCAATGCTGAACTTATGCGTGATGCTCTGCCGCTCGTCGGGCAGCTTGCGGCGCATCGGCCGTCGCTCCACGATTTGTGCGGGCGTCGGCGCAACCGCAACTTCTGCGGCTGCCTTTTTCTCGATATCCTCATCGGACCGCTTGGTCATAAGGGGCTGCGTTCGCTTGGAGCCGTCGCGGTAGATGGCGATCGCTTTCAGCCCGAGTTTCCAGCCCTCGACATACGTTCCAACGATCTCCTCGGCGGTCGCTTCGTGCGGCATGTTCACCGTTTTTGAGATCGCGCCGGAGATGAA